>NZ_KV810659.1:0-1162 GCF_001812855.1 Streptococcus sp. HMSC072D03 | reverse complement strand
GCCCTATTGTAAAATGAAGTGCAACACAAAAGACATGTTCATCTGATATACTAGAGTTGCGAAAAACAGTATAAAGGAAGATGAACATGTCCACTAATTATTCTACCACAAATCAATCATACAAGCACTTATCTGAAGCTGAGCGAGGGGAAATTGAAGCTTATTTAAGCGTAGGACTCAAACCTGCTGAGATTGCTCGTAGACTAGGGAGAAATCGCTCTACTATTACTCGTGAAATTAATCGTGGTTCCATAACACAAGTGAAAAAAGTAAATGGGCAAAAGGTCTATTACCAACACTATTATGCAGATGCTGCTCATAACCGTTATCGTCATGCTAGAGAAGCCAGCTATTATTTGAAACTGGATTCCGTATCGGATGACTTTCTGAGAGCATTTACAGAAGCAATGAGAGAGAAACCAAGGGTGCATAGCGTGGATACCTTTGTTCATACCTATAGACTCCAACATGTAGATGCAGTTGTTCCTTCAACCAAGACGCTCTATAACTATATCCATCAAGGATTGTTAGAGATTAAGGTCATTGATTTGCCAAGAGCAGTGCGGATCCGTAAGAAATTTACCAAGCGCCCCTCTACCAAGAAACATCTAGGAAAGTCAATTGAAGAAAGGCCAGAAGAAATCAATAATCGTTCCCGTTTTGGAGATTGGGAAATCGATTCTGTTCTGGGTGGAAAGACAATAGGAGAACCTTCTATTCTAACCTTGGTAGAACGACAAACACGCTATGCTGTCACAAAGAAACTCGTGGAAAAGAAAGCAGAGTATGTCAATCAAGCAGTCTTAGAGTGTATGAAACTTTATCCCATTAAGTCCATAACTGCAGATAATGGAAACGAATTTTCATCATTGAGTAAGATAGAGGGATTAGATGTTTATTTTGCACATGCCTATTCATCTTATGAACGAGGTACAAATGAGAATTTCAATGGACTACTAAGAGAGTTCATTCCGAAGGGGTGTTCGTTAAAAGAACTAAATCAGAATCTTTTAGAGGACTATACAAAGGCTATCAATGAAAGACCTAGACGAATTCATGGCTATCAGTCCGCAAAAAAGCTGTTTGAGCTAACTCAAACAGCTTGAAAGATACTCACTTAATCAGAGGAACATCTTTGTTGCACTTGACTTGACAATTAGGG
>NZ_KV810658.1:0-266 GCF_001812855.1 Streptococcus sp. HMSC072D03 | reverse complement strand
AAACAAGCTTTTCCAGTTTTACCTGCAACAGTATCGGCTTCCCAATCTCCTATTCTAGTTCGATTATTAGCTTCTTCTGGTCTTTCGTGAATTGTATGAGAAATGGATATTTTCCCTCTATTTTCAACATGACCTTTAGTATGACGTGTTTTCCCACGATGACGAAGTTTACGAATGACACCACGAGCACCATGAGATAATGAGTTATCCTCAAAATGTCCTCGATAAATGGCTCTATAGATTGTTTGATAACTAACAACAGTTTT
>NZ_KV810657.1:0-23832 GCF_001812855.1 Streptococcus sp. HMSC072D03 | reverse complement strand
TATAACTTCTGAGGACTTTGTCTTCAATCTGACCACCCGTTAGACGGGTGGTTATGATTTTATAGCAAAATGTCTTTACTTTCTGGAATTACTTTTAGACGGGAAAATGTCGAGGTTAAGGTTAAATCTTTTTAGTCTTGTTAAGTTACTGTGACACCATTTATTTTGCATTGAAAATCAATCTAAAAAAAGGTAGAATGGTTTAGTAGATATTTTGGAGGAAATCATGTCTTATACGAATTTGAAGTTGTTTGCTTTATCGTCTAACCAGGAATTAGCAGCAAAAGTTGCTGATAAAATGGGTATTGAACTCGGAAAATCAAGTGTTCGTGAATTTTCAGATGGTGAGATTCAAGTTAATATTGAAGAATCTATCCGTGGTCATCACGTTTTTATTCTTCAATCTACAAGCTCTCCTGTAAATGATAATTTGATGGAAATCTTGATTATGGTTGATGCGCTAAAACGTGCAAGTGCAGAAACGATTAGTGTTGTTATGCCTTATTATGGTTATGCACGTCAAGACCGTAAGGCACGTTCACGTGAGCCAATCACATCTAAATTGGTTGCTAATATGCTTGAGGTTGCAGGTGTTGATCGACTTTTGACAGTTGACCTCCATGCTTCTCAAATTCAAGGATTCTTTGATATTCCTGTAGACCATTTGATGGGTGCACCACTTATTGCAGATTACTTTGATCGTGCTGGTCTTACTGGAGATGATGTTGTTGTTGTTTCTCCAGACCATGGTGGTGTGACTCGTGCACGAAAACTTGCTCAATGTTTGAAAACACCAATCGCAATCATTGATAAGCGTCGTAGTGTTGATAAAATGAACACTTCTGAGGTTATGAATATCATTGGTAACGTTGAAGGTAAAACATGTATCTTGATTGATGATATGATTGATACTGCAGGTACAATCTGTCATGCGGCGGATGCGCTTGCTGAAGCTGGTGCAACTCATGTCTATGCCTCATGTACTCACCCTGTATTGTCAGGTCCAGCACTTGATAATATTCAAAAATCTGCTATTGAGAAGCTTGTCGTATTGGACACTATTTATCTTCCAGAAGAACGTTTGATTGATAAGATTGAACAAATTTCAATTGCTGATTTGATTTCAGAGGCAATTATTCGTATTCATGAAAAACGTCCATTGTCACCTTTGTTTGAAATGGGCCATAAATAGACTAAAGCTAGCTTGGGCTAGCTTTTTTTGGTGTTTAAATGCGTTTGAGTTTTTGATATAATGTAAGGCATAATTGCAAAGAGGTGACAGTGATGGATTTAACACAACGTTTTAATAAAAATTTAGATAAGATTGAAGTTTCGATGATTCGTCAGTTTGACCAATCAATTTCAGATGTACCAGGTATCAAAAAGTTGACACTTGGTGAACCTTATTTTACTACTCCAGATCATGTGAAAGAAGCAGCTAAAGCTGCTATCGATGCTAACCAGTCTCACTATACAGGTATGTCAGGACTTCCTGCTTTGCGTCAAGCTGCGGCAGATTTTGTTAAGGAAAAATATAATCTTACTTATAACCCAGATAATGAAATATTGGTGACTATTGGAGCTACAGAAGCCCTTTCTGCAACATTGACTGCTATTTTGGAGCCAGGAGATACGATTCTTTTACCTGCACCAGCCTATCCTGGATATGAACCGATTGCAAATCTAGTTGGTGCTGAAATTGTTGAAATTGATACAACAGCTAATGATTTTGTTTTGACTCCGGAGATGTTAGAAAAGGCAATTTTGGAGCAGGGAGATAAACTTAAAGCAGTTTTGCTTAACTACCCAACTAATCCAACAGGTGTGACTTACTCACGTCAACAGATTAAAGATTTGGCTGAAGTTCTGAAAAAATACGATATTTTTGTTGTTAGCGATGAAGTTTACTCTGAGCTAACTTATGTAGACCAACATGTATCTATTGCTGAGTATTTGCCAGAACAAACGATTTTGATTAATGGTTTGTCTAAATCTCATGCGATGACGGGCTGGCGTATTGGTTTGATTTTTGCACCTGCAGTCTTGACGGCTCAGTTGATTAAGAGTCACCAGTATTTGGTAACAGCTGCAGCTACTATGGCACAATTTGCAGCTATTGAAGCCTTATCTGCTGGTAAGGATGATGCCCAGCCAATGAAAGTTGAGTATTTGAAGCGTCGTGATTATATTCTTGAAAAAATGACTGAACTTGGTTTCAAAATTATTAAACCTGATGGTGCTTTCTACATCTTTGCTAAGATTCCAGAAGGCTATACTCAAGATTCCTTTAAGTTCTGTCAAGACTTTGCTCGTGAAAAAGCTATTGCGATTATCCCAGGGGTTGCTTTTGGGAAGTATGGCGAAGGCTATGTTCGTTTGTCGTATGCAGCTAGCATGGATACTATTGAAACAGCTATGGCTCGTTTGAAAGAGTTTATGGAAGAACATGCAGAAGCTTGAGAGTAGAGGGCTTGTCCTCTTCAATCGTAATTATCGTGAGAATGATAAGCTAGTTAAGATTTTTACCGAGCAAGCTGGGAAACGGATGTTTTTTGTTAGAGGTGGTGGGTCAGGTAAATTAAGTGCTGTGATTCAACCTTTAACCATCGCTGAGTTCATGATGACTGTAAATGATGAGGGCTTATCTTTCATAGAGGATTATAGCCATGCAGAGTCCTTCAAGGAAATTACAAGCGATATTTTCAAGCTGTCTTATGCGACTTATTTAGCTGCTCTGACGGATGCTGCTATTGCTGACGGTGTGGCAGATGCACAATTATTTGCATTCTTGGAGAAGACGCTTGAATTAATGGAAGAAGGCTTGGATTATGAAATCTTGACTAATATCTTTGAGATTCAGGTTTTAGACCGTTTCGGTGTACGATTGAATTTTCACGAGTGTGTCTTTTGCCATCGTGTGGGGCTTCCTTTTGATTTTTCGTATAAGTTCTCGGGGCTACTTTGTCCAAATCACTATGCAGAGGATGAAAGGCGTAGTCACTTGGATCCTAATGTACCTTATCTTTTAGATCGTTTTCAGGGGCTTTCTTTTGAGGAATTGAGAAGCATATCTGTTAAGGATGACATGAAACGAAAGCTACGACATTTTATTGATGACCTATATGATAATTATGTTGGAATACATCTTAAAAGTAAGAAGTTTATTGATAATCTAAATTCTTGGGGTCATATTATGAATAAAGAAGATAGTGCTGACTAGACATTATCTTCTTTTTGTTTCACGTGAAACAGGAAAGTAATGGTTTTCAGTCTCAGGGGTTAAAATGCAAGTCAGTTCGTGCTATAATAAGAAGATAATAAGCTGAAAGACTCTGCTAGAAACAGTGAACTAGTCTATTTTAGTTACATAATATTTTATTGATAGAAATCTGAGTTTATGTTTGATGGCAGAGGACAAGAGGGAGAATGCTATGCATGTAATTGCAGTAGATGCTATGGGTGGCGATAATGCGCCACAAGCAATTGTAGAGGGAGTCAACCAAGCTATAGCAGATTTCAAAGATATTGAAATCCAGCTTTATGGTGATGAATCTAAAATTAAGACCTATTTGACAGCGAATGAACGTGTGAGCATTGTGCATACTGATGAAAAGATAAATTCGGATGATGAGCCAGCTAAAGCCATTCGCAAGAAGAAAAAAGCTTCAATGGTCTTAGGTGCACAGGCTGTTAAGGAGAAAAAAGCAAGTGCCGTGATTTCTGCGGGAAATACAGGTGCCCTTCTGGCTGCAGGTCTCTTCGTGGTTGGACGTATTAAGGGAGTTGAGCGTCCAGGTCTTATGTCAACAATGCCAAGTTTTACTGGTCAACCCTTTGATATGCTTGATTTGGGTGCTAATGCGGAAAATACAGCTAGTCATTTGCATCAATATGCTATTTTAGGATCTTTTTATGCTAAAAATGTGCGTGGAATTGCCAATCCTCGTGTAGGTCTCCTTAATAATGGGACTGAGGAAACAAAGGGGGATAGTCTTCGTAAGGAGGCTTTTGAGCTCTTATCTAAGGAGCCAAGTATTAACTTTGTTGGTAATGTTGAGGCGCGTGAAATCATGTCAGGAGCTGCTGACGTGGTAGTTGCTGATGGTTTCACAGGAAATGCAGTTCTTAAGGCAATTGAGGGAACGGGACTTGGTGCCATGAAGACTCTTAAGTCAGCTATCATGAATGGTGGTCTTAAAGCTAAGTTAGGTGCCTTCCTATTGAAAGACAGCCTAAAAGGGATGAAAGAGACTATGGATTACTCTAGCGCTGGAGGTGCGGTTCTCTTTGGTCTTAAAGCTCCCGTAGTAAAATGTCATGGATCTAGTGATGCTAAGGCGGTTTACTACACTATTAAGCAGGTTCGTACGATGCTTGATACTAAGGTTGTTGAGCAGCTAGTTGAAGCCTTTAGTCCGAAAGAGGAGGCTAACTGATGAGTAGAGTAGAAATTCTTCAGAAAATGCAGCTCGTAATTCAAGAGCAGATGGGTAAAGAGGACATTGTTTTAACCGAAGCTACCAAATTAGATGACTTGGGTGTGGATTCAATAGAGCTTATGGAATTCATTATTAATTTGGAGGATGAGTTCGATCTTGAGATTTCCGATGATACTATTGACCATATGGTTAAGGTAGCTGATTTGTTGGACTATTTGTCTGAGAAATTGAATAAAGAATAAGAAAGCTAGACGTAATAATATAATAGTTGTGTACTATACGATTGTTATTTTGTTGGAGTGAGGCAAGAAACTAAATGTTATATGGATTTAGTTCTGTCACACTCTTTTTTTCTATACATTATTTATTAAGAAACTCTAAAAAAGGACTAAAACACGAACGTTATTTTTTTGCTCAAGTAATAAAGTTTGCTATATGTTGGTTTTTGGATTCTGGTGTGGTATAATTAAGACGAATAAACTTGAAAGGCGAACAATTCCATGTCAAACCAACTGATTTATACTGGGAAAGCTAAAGATATTTATAGTACAGAAGACGAAAATGTGATTAAGTCGGTCTATAAGGACCAGGCAACCATGCTTAATGGTGCTCGTAAGGAGACTATTAAAGGAAAAGGTGTGCTAAATAATCAGATTTCGTCTCTTATTTTTGAAAAATTGAATGCTGCGGGTGTAGCTACTCACTTTATCGAACGTATTTCTGATACCGAACAACTTAACAAGAAAGTTACTATCATTCCTTTGGAGGTTGTTCTTCGTAATGTGACTGCGGGTTCTTTCTCTAAACGTTTTGGCGTTGAAGAAGGTTTGGACTTAAAAACTCCAATCGTTGAATTTTACTACAAGAACGATGATTTGGATGACCCATTCATCAATGATGAGCATGTGAAGTTCTTGGATATTGCCAATGATGAACAAATTGCTTATATCAAGGAAGAAACGCGTCGTATCAATGAATTACTAAAAGATTGGTTTGCACAAATTGGTCTTCGCTTGATTGACTTCAAATTGGAATTTGGTTTTGATAAGGATGGCAAGATTATCTTGGCAGATGAATTCTCACCAGATAACTGCCGCCTCTGGGATGCTGAAGGGCACCATATGGACAAGGATGTCTTCCGTCGTGATCTTGGTAGCTTGACAGATGTTTATGAAGTTGTATTGGAAAAATTGCAAGGATTGAAGTAGCCTTTTACAAATAGAATACTTGGTCTTCACTACAATCTTTAAGTAGAAATAGATAAAGGAAATAAAATGGATAAACGTATTTTCGTTGAGAAAAAAGCTGATTTTCGTGTGAAATCTCAGTCTTTAGTAAAAGAATTAAAGCATAATCTTCAGTTGAAAACTTTGAATGATCTTCGTATTGTTCAGGTTTACGATGTCTTTAATTTGGCAGAGGACTTGTTTGCGCGTGCGGAAAAACACATCTTCTCTGAGCAAGTGACTGATACTGTTTTGGACGAGGCTGCGGTTAAGGCTGATCTTGAGAAGTATGCTTTCTTTGCTATCGAAAGTTTGCCTGGTCAATTTGACCAACGTGCGGCATCTTCACAAGAAGCTTTGCTTTTGCTTGGTAGTTCAAATGATGTAACAGTGAACACAGCGCAACTTTACTTGGTTAACAAGGATATTGATGCGAATGAGTTGGAAGCTGTCAAAAACTACCTTTTGAACCCAGTGGATTCTCGTTTCAAAGATATCACTGTTGGCATTGCTAAACAGGATTTCTCTGAGTCTGACAAGACCATTCCAAGCTTGGATTTCTTTGAAACTTATACGGCAGAAGATTTTGCTAAGTATAAGGCTGAGCAAGGATTGGCAATGGAAGTGGATGACCTTCTCTTCATTCAAGATTACTTCAAATCCATTGGACGTGTACCAACTGAGACTGAGTTGAAGGTTTTGGATACTTACTGGTCTGACCACTGTCGTCACACGACTTTCGAAACTGAGTTGAAAAACATCGACTTCTCAGCTTCTAAATTTGAAAAACAATTGCAAGCGACTTATGACAAGTATATTGCCATGCGTGATGAGTTGGGACGTACAGAAAAACCTCAAACCTTGATGGATATGGCGACTATTTTTGGTCGTTATGAGCGTGCTAATGGTCGTTTGGATGATATGGAAGTGTCTGATGAAATTAATGCCTGCTCAGTTGAAATTGAAGTGGATGTCAATGGTGTGAAAGAACCATGGCTTCTCATGTTCAAGAATGAAACCCACAACCACCCAACTGAAATCGAACCATTTGGTGGAGCGGCTACTTGTATCGGTGGTGCCATTCGTGACCCATTGTCAGGTCGTTCATACGTTTACCAAGCTATGCGTATCTCAGGTGCTGGTGATATTACAACACCAATTGCTGAAACTCGTGCTGGTAAATTGCCACAACAAGTGATTTCTAAAACAGCGGCACACGGTTATTCTTCATACGGTAACCAAATTGGTTTGGCAACAACTTATGTTCGTGAATACTTCCACCCAGGTTTCGTTGCTAAGCGTATGGAGCTAGGTGCAGTTGTCGGTGCGGCTCCTAAAGAAAATGTTGTCCGTGAAAAACCTGAAGCAGGTGATGTGATTATCTTGCTTGGTGGTAAGACTGGACGTGACGGTGTCGGTGGTGCGACAGGTTCTTCTAAAGTTCAAACGGTTGAATCTGTTGAAACAGCTGGTGCTGAAGTTCAAAAAGGGAATGCCATCGAAGAACGTAAGATTCAACGTCTTTTCCGTAATGGGGATGTGACACGTCTTATCAAGAAATCAAATGACTTTGGTGCTGGTGGTGTATGTGTGGCTATTGGTGAATTGGCAGATGGTCTTGAAATTGATCTAGACAAAGTGCCATTGAAATACCAAGGCTTGAACGGTACAGAAATTGCCATCTCGGAATCTCAGGAACGTATGGCTGTAGTGGTTCGTCCAGAAGATGTAGATGCCTTCGTTGCTGAATGTAATAAAGAAAATATTGATGCTGTTGTCGTTGCGACAGTAACTGAAAAACCAAATCTTGTCATGCACTGGAATGGTGAAACAATCGTTGATTTGGAACGTCGTTTCCTTGATACAAACGGTGTACGTGTGGTTGTAGATGCTAAGGTGGTTGACAAGGATGTCAAGCTTCCAGAAGAACGTCAAACATCTGCTGAAACCCTTGAAGCTGATACTCTTGAAGTCTTGGCTGACCTTAACCATGCCAGTCAAAAAGGTTTACAAACCATCTTTGATAGTTCAGTTGGTCGTTCAACAGTCAATCATCCACTCGGTGGTTGCTACCAAATCACACCAACGGAAGCTTCTGTACAGAAATTGCCAGTCCAACATGGCGTTACAACAACTGCTTCTGTTATGGCGCAAGGATTCAACCCTTATGTAGCAGAATGGTCTCCATATCATGGCGCTGCCTATGCAGTAATCGAAGCAACAGCTCGTTTGGTTGCTGCTGGTGCAAATTGGTCTAAGGCTCGTTTCTCTTATCAAGAATATTTCGAGCGTATGGATAAACAAGCAGAGCGTTTTGGTCAACCAGTATCAGCTCTCCTTGGATCAATCGAAGCTCAGATTCAACTTGGTTTGCCATCTATCGGTGGTAAAGACTCTATGTCTGGTACCTTTGAAGAATTGACAGTACCACCAACCTTGGTTGCTTTTGGGGTAACAACTGCAGATAGCCGTAAGGTTCTTTCTCCAGAATTCAAAGCTACTGGTGAAAATATTTACTACATTCCTGGTCAAGCTTTGGCACAAGAAATTGACTTCGATCTTATCAAGTCTAACTTTGCTAAGTTTGAAGCCATCCAAGCTGACTATAAAGTCAGATCTGCATCAGCTGTCAAATATGGTGGTGTGGTTGAAGCTCTTGCCCTTGCAACATTTGGTAACCATATTGGTGCCACTGTAACCCTTGAAAATCTTGAGACTGCCTTGACAGCTCAATTGGGTGGATTCGTCTTCACATCTCCGGAAGAGATTTCAGGTGTTGCCAAGATTGGACAAACAGCAGCTGACTTTACACTTACTGTCAATGGTGTAACGCTTGATGGACACAAACTTGACAGTGCCTTCCAAGGTAAATTGGAAGAGGTTTACCCAACGGAATTTGCACAAGCAACTGAGTTGGAAGAAGTACCAGCTGTGGCATCAGATGCTGTGATCAAAGCTAAAGAAACAGTTGAGATACCAGTGGTTTACATCCCAGTATTCCCAGGTACTAACTCTGAGTACGATTCAGCTAAGGCCTTTGAAAAAGAAGGTGCAAAAGTTAACTTGGTACCATTTGTAACACTTAATGAGGAAGCTATTGTCAAGTCTGTTGACACCATGGTTGACAATATCGAAAAAGCTAACATTATCTTCTTTGCAGGTGGCTTCTCAGCAGCGGATGAACCAGATGGATCAGCTAAATTTATCGTTAACATCTTGCTCAATGAAAAAGTACGTGCAGCCATTGATAGCTTCATCGAACGTGGTGGTTTGATTATTGGTATCTGTAACGGATTCCAAGCCCTTGTTAAATCAGGTCTTCTTCCATACGGTAACTTTGAAGATGCAAGCAGCACTAGTCCAACCCTCTTCTACAATGATGCCAACCAACACGTGGCTAAGATGGTTGAAACACGTATTGCCAACACGAACTCACCATGGCTTGCTGGAGTAAAAGTTGGTGACATCCATGCCATCCCAGTATCACACGGTGAAGGTAAATTTGTCGTGACAGCTGAGGAATTCGCAGAGCTTCGTGACAATGGTCAAATCTTTACCCAATATGTTGACTTTGAAGGTAAACCAAGCATGGATTCTAAATACAATCCTAACGGATCTGTAAATGCTATCGAAGGTATCACAAGTAAGAACGGTCAAATTATTGGTAAGATGGGTCACTCAGAACGTTTTGAAGACGGTCTCTTCCAAAATATTCCAGGAAATAAAGACCAACACCTCTTTGCGTCAGCGGTTAAATACTTTACTGGAAAATAGGACTGGAGTGACTAGGACGATTGGTGTGTTTTGAGAAGTAAAAGAAGGCTTGTGAAGTATTTGAATAAATTAATTGATATACTTGATGTTGAAAAAAAGATTCAATTGAAAAAAATATTATCTAGAGAGATGAAAGTAATGAAGGAGGAATTAAAGCCAAGAAAGTGTTTGCTTTGTGATAAAGATACTACAAGTTTTTGTAACTCTCACACCATTCCACGGTTATCGTTAAAAAATATTTCTGAGACTGGTAAGTTGACTCAAGCAGGTTATTTAATAGGGAGCGATCTGTCAGATAATGATAAGGGAGTGAGTAATTCGGGAACAATACAAATTATCTGTCGTAAATGCGATTCATTTTATTTTCAGGAATATGAAAATGAAATGAATCTCATGTCTTATCCTAGCGATAAAATGTTATCACAACTTGCGTTGAAAAATTTCCTTTTGGAATTAGTTAGAAGAAGAGAGGAAAAATATTTTTTTGAAAAATCAATGTCTGATAATACGATTAAGAAAGCTTTATACATAAGGATACCGGAGATTTCTAATAAAACATTAGAGAATACATCTCAAAAAATAAAGGATTTTCACAATTCTTTTGATTATGATATTGAAGATTTTCAAAATGAAATTTTACTCCATAAAACTGCTATTGAAGACAATCTTAAAGGAGCATATCAAATTATTTTTCATGAGGTGCTCCCCTATAAGACACCAATTGCGTTTCAAGGATCATTAACTTTGATTAGAGATATGTATGGATATCCAGTGAATGATACGAATAACCATTCAAAAAATAATCGTATTCAGAAGTTGCATCTAGCTATTTTACCATTAAAAGAAAAGACAACGGTGCTAGCTTTTTATCATAAAAGGGATAGGAAATATAAATCTCTAAAAAGTCAATTTAATAGTAGCGCTCGATTGAAGAAACTGGATTTTCTTAATTATTTAATATTTGCCTATACTGAAAACTATTACTTTAGCCCGAAAATTAAAGAAAAAATTAGAACAAATGATAAGCTTGTGTTACTTAGTCAAGAACTTTTCGGTAAACCTAATTTGGGTCAGTATGTAGGAGTTGATAGTTATAAGAGAGTCGAGCCAGACGAAATTCCTAATTTTCTTTTAGAAGAGTGGGCTATAATATAAAAATAAATAAAAGGTATAAAAAATGACATACGAAGTTAAATCTCTTAATGAAGAATGTGGTGTTTTTGGTATCTGGGGTCACCCGGATGCTGCCAAATTAACTTATTTCGGACTTCACAGTCTCCAACACCGTGGTCAAGAGGGAGCAGGAATTCTCTCAAATGATGCGGGTCAATTGAAGCGTCATCGTGATATGGGGCTTCTCTCAGAAGTTTTCCGTGATCCAGCCAACTTGGATAAGCTAACTGGAACGGCTGCTATCGGTCATGTTCGTTATGCGACTGCTGGTGAAGCTTCTGTAGACAATATTCAACCATTCATGTTTAAGTTTCACGATGGACAGCTTGGTCTTGCTCATAATGGGAATTTGACTAATGCAGAGTCACTAAGACATGAGTTGGAGAAAAATGGAGCTATCTTAAACTCAACTTCTGACTCAGAAATCTTAGCTCACTTGATTCGTCGTAGCCACAACCCATCATTCATGGGTAAAGTAAAAGAAGCTCTGAGCACTGTTAAAGGTGGATTTGCTTATCTTCTTATGATTGAGGACAAGCTTATTGCAGCTTTGGATCCAAATGGCTTCCGTCCCCTTTCTCTTGGTAAGATGAGCAATGATGCTATCGTGGTTTCATCTGAAACATGTGCCTTTGAGGGTGTTGGTGCAGAATGGATTCGGGATGTAAATCCAGGTGAGGTTGTTATCATCGATGATAATGGCATCACTTACGATAACTATACAACGGATACGCAATTGGCTGTTTGTTCGATGGAGTATATCTACTTTGCCCGTCCTGATTCAAATATCCAAGGGGTCAATGTCCATACAGCTCGTAAACGTATGGGGGCTCAATTGGCACGTGAATTCAAACATGAAGCAGATATAGTCGTTGGTGTGCCTAATTCATCACTTAGCGCAGCCATGGGATTTGCGGAAGAATCAGGCTTGCCAAATGAAATGGGTTTGATTAAAAACCAATACACTCAACGTACCTTTATCCAACCAACACAAGAATTGCGTGAGCAAGGAGTTCGTATGAAGCTCTCTGCCGTATCAGGTGTTGTGAAAGGAAAACGTGTGGTTATGATTGACGACTCTATTGTACGTGGGACAACATCACGTCGTATCGTTAATTTGCTAAAAGAAGCAGGAGCAACAGAGGTCCACGTAGCAATCGGTAGCCCAGCCCTTGCCTACCCATGTTTCTACGGTATCGATATTCAAACACGTAAGGAATTGATCGCCGCCAATCATACGGTTGAGGAAACACGCGAAATCATTGGTGCGGATAGCTTGACTTACTTGTCCATTGATGGCTTGATTGATTCTATTGGAATTGACACAGATGCACCAAACGGTGGCCTTTGTGTGGCTTACTTTGATGGTAAATATCCAACACCATTGTATGACTACGAAGAACGCTATTTGGAAAGTTTGAAAGAACACACTTCTTTCTATTAAGAGCAGTGCAGAAGAAAAAAGAGGAAAAAATTATGTCTAAAAATGCTTACGCTTCACGTCTCACTACTGACTAAAAGCTAAAGCATTTGTCAGTAGACACTTTGCCCTATGGGGTCAAAGCTAGAGACCTGACTAGTATTTTTAGATAAAAAGATGGTTCATCTAAAAATACGTCGCACTCTTTCTCGAAAAAAGAAAAGGAATAAATAAAATGACAAATAAAAATGCTTACGCTCAATCGGGTGTGGATGTTGAAGCAGGTTATGAAGTTGTTGAACGTATCAAAAAACACGTTGCCCGTACAGAGCGTGCAGGTGTCATGGGAGCTCTCGGTGGCTTCGGTGGTATGTTCGACCTTTCAAAAACAGGTGTTAAAGAGCCTGTTTTGATCTCAGGTACAGATGGTGTCGGTACTAAACTCATGCTTGCTATTAAGTACGACAAACACGATACTATCGGTCAAGACTGTGTTGCTATGTGTGTTAACGATATCATCGCCGCAGGTGCTGAGCCCCTTTACTTCCTTGACTACGTAGCAACTGGTAAAAATGAACCAGCTAAATTGGAGCAGGTCGTTGCTGGTGTTGCTGAAGGTTGTGTGCAAGCTGGTGCAGCCCTTATTGGTGGTGAAACTGCTGAAATGCCTGGTATGTATGGTGAAGACGACTATGATTTGGCAGGTTTCGCGGTAGGTATCGCAGAAAAATCTCAAATCATCGACGGCTCAAAAGTATCTGAAGGTGACGTGCTTCTTGGACTTGCTTCAAGTGGTATCCACTCAAATGGTTACTCACTCGTGCGTCGTGTCTTTGCTGATTACACAGGTGAAGAAGTTCTTCCAGAACTTGAAGGCAAAAAACTTAAAGACGTTCTTCTTGAACCAACTCGTATCTACGTCAAAGCAGCTTTGCCACTCATCAAAGAAGAATTGGTTAACGGTATTGCCCACATCACAGGTGGTGGTTTCATCGAAAATGTACCACGTATGTTCTCAGATGACTTGGCTGCTGAAATTGATGAAAGCAAAGTGCCAGTTCTTCCAATTTTTAAAGCCCTTGAAAAATATGGTGAAATCAAACATGAAGAAATGTTTGAAATCTTCAACATGGGTATTGGTCTCATGCTTGCGGTTAAACCAGAAAATGTTGAACGTGTCAAAGAACTTCTTGACGAACCTGTTTATGAAATTGGTCGTATTGTGAAGAAAGATGGCGCAAGTGTGGTGATAAAATAATGGTGAAATCACCATTTTATACGGAGAAATTGTAGAAAGGAGTGTTTAGTTAGCAAGCCTAACTGAACACGGGACTCATTTTCTAGGAAAAAAGAGAAATCATTGCTGGGTGCTTGCACACAAAATGATTTCCTATTTTTCTACGAAACTGTTCGGCTAGCCGAAACGTCCCTTTGTATCGAATATGAAGATTGCTGTTTTTGCCTCTGGCAACGGCTCAAACTTTCAGGTGATTGCGGAACAATTTCCAGTAGAATTTGTTTTTTCAGATCACCGTGATGCCTATGTCTTAGAACGTGCCAAGAATCTTGGTGTGACTAGCCATGCCTTTGAGCTCAAGGAATTTGACAATAAAACGGCTTATGAAGAAGCTATCGTCAAACTCTTGGATGAACACCAGATTGATTTGGTTTGCTTGGCGGGTTATATGAAAATCGTTGGCCCAACCTTGCTGGCAGCTTATGAAGGTCGTATCATAAATATCCACCCGGCTTATCTTCCTGAATTTCCAGGTGCTCATGGCATTGAGGATGCTTGGAATGCAGGTGTTGACCAGTCTGGTGTGACTATTCACTGGGTGGATTCTGGTGTTGATACCGGTAAGGTTATCAAACAAGTCCGTGTGCCACGCCTTGAAGGTGATACCCTTGATACTTTCGAAACTCGTATCCACGAAACAGAGTACAAGCTCTATCCAGAAGTCTTGGATAGTTTGGGAGTTGCACGAAAATAAGAAAGCCCTAGAGCTGAAAGATAATTTTTGACTGTAGTAGCTAAAGAACTTTTTTAAAAAAGGAAAAGAAAGAAAATGACTAAACGAGCACTTATTTCAGTCTCAGACAAAGCGGGCATTGTTGAATTTGCCCAAGAACTCAAGAAACTTGGTTGGGATATCATCTCAACAGGTGGGACCAAAGTTGCCCTTGATAATGCTGGGGTAGACACCATTGCCATCGATGATGTGACTGGTTTCCCAGAAATGATGGACGGTCGTGTGAAGACTCTCCACCCAAATATCCATGGTGGTCTCCTCGCTCGTCGTGACCTCGATAGCCACCTCCAAGCGGCTAAGGATAATAATATCGAACTTATCGACCTTGTTGTGGTAAACCTTTACCCATTCAAGGAAACCATCCTCAAACCAGACGTAACTTATGCTGATGCGGTTGAAAACATCGATATCGGTGGGCCATCTATGCTTCGTTCAGCAGCTAAAAACCACGCTAGCGTAACAGTTGTGGTAGACCCTGCTGACTATGCTGTTGTTCTTGACGAATTGTCAGCAAACGGCGAAACAAGTTACGAAACTCGTCAACGTTTGGCAGCAAAAGTATACCGTCACACAGCTTCATACGACGCTTTGATTGCGGAATACTTCACAGCTCAAGTGGGTGAAACAAAACCTGAAAAACTCACTTTGACCTATGACCTCAAGCAACCAATGCGTTACGGTGAAAACCCTCAACAAGACGCAGACTTCTACCAAAAAGGTTTGCCAACGGCTTACTCAATTGCTTCAGCTAAACAGCTTAACGGTAAAGAATTGTCTTTCAACAATATCCGTGACGCTGATGCCGCTATCCGTATCATCCGTGATTTCAAAGACCGTCCAACAGTTGTGGCTTTGAAACACATGAACCCATGTGGTATCGGTCAAGCTGACGACATCGAAACAGCTTGGGACTACGCTTATGAAGCTGACCCAGTATCAATCTTCGGTGGTATCGTAGTCCTCAACCGTGAAGTTGACGCTGCGACAGCTAAGAAAATGCACGGTGTCTTCCTTGAAATCATCATTGCACCAAGCTACACAGACGAAGCGCTTGAAATCTTGACAACTAAGAAGAAAAACTTGCGTATCCTTGAGTTGCCATTTGACGCTCAAGACGCTAGCGAAGTGGAAGCAGAATACACTGGTGTTGTTGGTGGTCTCCTCGTTCAAAACCAAGACGTTGTTAAAGAAAGTCCAGCTGACTGGCAAGTGGTTACTAAACGCCAACCAACAGAGACAGAAGCGACAGCTCTTGAGTTTGCTTGGAAAGCTATCAAGTATGTGAAATCAAATGGTATCATCGTAACTAATGACCACATGACACTTGGTGTTGGCCCAGGTCAAACCAACCGTGTGGCTTCAGTCCGTATCGCCATTGAGCAAGCTAAAGACCGCCTTGATGGTGCTGTTCTTGCTTCAGATGCCTTCTTCCCATTTGCAGATAACGTAGAAGAAATCGCCAAAGCAGGTATCAAAGCAATCATCCAACCAGGTGGATCAGTACGTGACCAAGAGTCAATCGAAGCTGCTGATAAACATGGTTTGACAATGATCTTTACAGGCGTTCGTCACTTCCGTCATTAAGAATTTACAAAGCATCCAAGAAATTGGATGTTTTTTAGATTCCTTAAGCTTCCTTTAAGCTCTCCAAGTTATACTAATACCATCCTAAATAACTTTTTTCATTTTCATAATCTCCCAAGAGGTGGTCCAAGTGGCTGCCTTTTTTGTGTCCAAATTTGGATACATACCCATATCTCCGAACAAATATGTTATAATGGTTATGTATAATTCGTGAAAATTGCTAATTTTTCCGAATGATTGTCGTTAACGGGCATTTGCCCCTAGTCTTATTTGATATTGAGGTATCTTTCAAATGAAACTTTTGGTTGTTGGTTCTGGTGGTCGTGAACATGCGATTGCCAAGAAATTATTGGAGTCTAAGGACGTTGAGCAAGTTTTCGTGGCTCCTGGTAATGACGGGATGACATTGGACGGTCTTGATTTGATCAATATCGGAATTTCCGAACATTCTAAGCTGATTGACTTCGCAAAAGCGAACGATATTGCTTGGACCTTTATCGGTCCAGATGATGCCCTTGCAGCTGGTATCGTGGATGATTTCAATGCGGCTGGACTCAAAGCCTTTGGTCCGACAAAGGCTGCGGCTGAGCTTGAGTGGTCTAAGGATTTTGCTAAGGAAATCATGGTCAAATACGATGTTCCGACAGCAGCCTATGGCACATTTTCAGATTTCGAGGAAGCCAAGGCCTACATCGAGGAAAAAGGCGCTCCAATCGTCGTCAAGGCAGACGGCTTGGCCCTTGGGAAAGGTGTCGTCGTTGCTGAAACGGTTGAGCAAGCCGTCGAAGCTGCTCACGAGATGCTTTTGGACAATAAATTCGGTGACTCAGGTGCGCGTGTGGTCATCGAGGAATTCCTTGACGGGGAAGAGTTCTCTCTCTTTGCTTTTGTCAATGGGGACAAGTTCTACATTATGCCAACGGCTCAGGACCACAAACGTGCTTATGATGGTGACAAGGGCCCTAACACTGGTGGGATGGGGGCATATGCGCCAGTTCCTCACTTGCCACAGAGCGTGGTTGACACGGCGGTTGACACTATTGTCAAGCCAGTTCTTGAAGGCATGATTAAAGAAGGTCGTCCTTACACTGGTGTCCTTTACGCTGGTCTTATCTTGACAGCTGACGGTCCTAAAGTTATCGAGTTCAACTCACGTTTTGGAGATCCTGAAACGCAAATCATCTTGCCTCGTTTGACATCTGACTTTGCACAAAATATCACCGATATTTTGGACGGCAAAGAGCCAGACATCACTTGGACGGACAATGGTGTGACACTAGGCGTGGTTGTAGCCTCAAACGGCTACCCACTCGCTTATGAGAAGGGTGTTAAACTTCCAGCCAAGACAGAGGGCGATATCATCACTTACTATGCTGGTGCCAAATTCGCTGAAAATGGCCAAGACCTCCTCTCAAACGGAGGACGTGTCTACATGCTTGTCACAACAGCAGATACCGTCAAAGATGGCCAAAACATTATCTACAGCGAACTCAACAAACAAAACACAGAAGGCCTCTTCTATCGGACGGATATCGGTAGCAAGGCTAACAAATAAAACTATTTGAAAATCTTCGATTGACTGTGTTAAAGCTCCTTGATGAACTTTAGTTCTATCTTCGTCGCTTTGCCTTGTCACTCTATGATTTTCTTTGAGTTTTCGAATATCAATGCTATTTTAGGCGACGAAGTCGCCAATCCGATAATGGTCGTTTGATTTGCGAGCGTTAGCGAGCTAGTATAGGATAATCGTCGCAGTAGTGGAACTCCTAGTAGCAGAGCTACTAGGAGCGGAAAACTGGAGACTCAGGCTCCAGTTTTAGTAATGAAACGCTACAGGCGGTCGCTTACGTCCGCACTACATTAGACGATTATCAAAAAAGGAGAAAAAATGAAACCAGTAATTTCCATTATCATGGGCTCAAAATCCGACTGGGCAACCATGCAAAAAGCTGCTGAAGTCCTCGACAACTTCGGTGTCGCTTACGAAAAGAAAGTTGTTTCCGCACACCGTACACCAGACCTCATGTTCAAACATGCCGAGGAAGCACGTAGCCGTGGCATCAAGGTCATCATCGCTGGTGCGGGTGGCGCTGCTCACTTGCCAGGGATGGTTGCTGCTAAAACAACCCTTCCAGTCATTGGTGTGCCAGTCAAATCACGTGCCCTTAGCGGTGTGGATTCGCTCTATTCTATCGTTCAGATGCCAGGTGGTGTACCAGTCGCAACCATGGCTATCGGTGAAGCTGGTGCGACTAATGCTGCCCTCTTTGCCCTCCGTCTCCTCTCAGTAGAAGACAAGGCCATTGCGGACGCACTTGCTAACTTTGCTGAAGAACAAGGAAAAATCGCAGAGGAGTCTACAAATGAGCTCAACTAAAACCATTGGTATCATCGGTGGTGGCCAGCTCGGACAGATGATGGCTATTTCAGCTATCTACATGGGCCACAAGGTTATCACCCTTGATCCTGCAGTAGATTGCCCATCTTCTCGTGTGTCTGAGGTTATCGTGGCACCCTATGATGATGTAGATGCCCTTCGTCAGTTGGCAGACCGCTGTGATGTTCTCACTTATGAATTTGAAAATGTCGACGCTGACGGCCTTGACGCTGTTATCAAAGACGGTCAGCTTCCACAAGGGACAGACCTGCTTCGCATTTCACAAAACCGTATTTTTGAGAAGGACTTCCTCTCAAACAAGGCTAAAGTAACCGTTGCTCCTTACAAGGTCGTGACATCTAGCCTTGATTTGGAAGATATTGACCTTTCTAAAAAATACGTCCTCAAGACTGCGACAGGTGGTTACGATGGCCACGGTCAAAAAGTCATCACATCAGCTGACGATTTGGAAGAGGCAAATGCCCTTGCTAACTCGGCCGAGTGTGTCTTGGAAGAGTTCGTTAACTTCGACCTTGAAATTTCTGTCATCGTGTCTGGTAACGGCAAGGATGTGACGGTTTTCCCAGTTCAGGAAAATATCCACCGCAACAATATCCTCTCTAAAACTATCGTGCCTGCTCGCATTTCTGACAGTCTAGCTGAGAAAGCTAAAGCTATGGCAGTGAAGATTGCCGAGCAACTTAACCTCTCTGGTACTCTCTGTGTGGAAATGTTTGCGACAGCTGATGACATCATCGTCAACGAAATCGCACCACGTCCGCACAATTCAGGACACTACTCAATCGAAGCCTGCGACTTTTCACAGTTTGACACGCACATCTTGGGTGTTCTCGGAGCACCACTTCCAGCAATCCACCTTCATGCACCAGCTGTCATGCTCAACATCCTCGGCCAACACGTCGAAGCAGCTGAGCGTTATGTCACAGAAAATCCAAGTGCTCACCTCCACATGTATGGTAAACTAGAAGCGAAGCACAACCGCAAAATGGGTCATGTGACTTTGTTTAGTGATGAACCAGATAGTGTGGTTGAGTTTGGGAAAGGAATTGATTTTTAAATGGATAGAACTTCAAGATATTTAATCATCTCGAAAGAAAATAAGTCAAAAAAAAATATACATTCTGATATACACAAATTATTACAGTCGATTAATGATACTACAGGTTTATCTTGTGATAAGAATCTTGTTAGTGTTCAAGGACGTTCGTTTAGATATGAATTAAAGATGATGAACACTGATTCCCAAGAAGATAATAAAAAATTTTTCGTATTAATTTTTTACTTAGAAAAAGAGTCAGATATCGAACAGTTTGAGTTCATGGATAGTGAGCTTAATAATTTTATTGAGTCATACAATAATTTAGAAATGTTTATATTAGAGGATGCTTTATCTCAATATTATAGCAAGGAAGCTTATGAATTAATTCATGTTATTGAAAATAAGACTCGTGCATTAATCTCTGAGGTAATGTTTTTGAAATCTAATACTCAAAATTGGGAGACCCGTCTGACAAATAGTTTATCAATTAGAGACAATAGAAAATCGAAAGAGAAAAAATATAAACCTTTAGATGGCAAATATTTTAGTGATTTATCCAAAATATTATTTACTATCTATGAAGAAAAAAATGATGAAAACCATGGCCAAGAAAATTTTATAGAAGCTCTAGGAAATTTAGATTCAGTTATATCAAACATTTCAAAAAATCTAGAAGTAGGGGACTTAAATAATTGGCAGGATATAGAAAAAAAACTACGGATGGCAAATAGCGAAATTTTAAAGACTTCTCCAAGGTCTATATGGGATAGATATATATCAGATAGCATCAAAGAGAGTGATAAACTATCAAATAGTTTGAGTACTGTTCTTAGTCAGTCTATCGCAAAAAGAAATGCTATTGCTCATAATACGTTTTTTCGCAAAGATGACTATGAAACATTAAAAAAGGATGTTGAAAAGGTTGTTTCTCAAATATCAAAAGCCTTAAATTCTTTTGAAGATAATCTTATTTCTAAATATACTTATGTTGAAGAAAATGAAATGTTGGATACATTGGACGCTTTAGTTGGTGTAGATTCAGATAAAGAAAACAATCCAGATGATATAGAAGATGATTTAACGATAATAGTCCCAGCACAAGAAGAAGGGTTTCAACAAGTATTCTTAGAAGATCATGAATGGTATGATATTCGTATAGGTAAGACAAAGAAAAATAAAATTCGATATATTGCGGGCTATGAGGTTGCACCTAGAAGTGGTATACAATATGTTGCAAAAGTAAAAGATATTGTTGAATCAGATAATTTTTTAGGATATTGGAAACTTATTTTTGATGGGAAACCAGAAAAATATGCCAACTTAATTCCGTTAGGAGATACTTACCCACCACAAAATATTAGATATACAACAAAACATGCACTAGATGAAGTTGCAAAAAATGGTGAAACTCTAGAAAAAATTTTTAATAATCCGTACTAAATAGAAATTATTATATGAAATTAAAATATGATTATAGAATGACTAAGAATATGTCAATCCTTTTATAAACAAAAATTTAAAGAAAAGGTAAAGTTCTAGTATTTTTACTTAGGTTAAAAACATCTTTTTATTTATAAAAAATATAAATAAAAAGAAAGGAACATGGGTACTTGTATTTTCTAAAACGGAATACAGTGTTCGAATTTAATCAATTTTTATGATTCAACTCATCGTCAGCGCATTTGTTGAGAAAGATAAGACTGGAGCAGTCGTTGAAGTCTTGTATGCTAGTAGCAATCACGAAAAAGTGAAAGCTAAGTATGAAGAGTTGGTTGCTCAATATCCTGAAAACTATATAGCTATCTATGATTTGCCGATGGATACTGATTTGAATAAACTAGATCACTATCCATCAGTGTGGATTGGGAAAGAGGAGTTTGAGTAGGAGACCTTAATGGCGATATTTAATTTTGGAAAACCCAAAGATGAAGCTTTAGAAAATAAAATTCAGAGATTAAATCAAGAGATTGCTATTCAAAAAGCAAAACTGGCAGATTTAAAAGCTCAAATAAAGATAGCAGACGATATAGTCTCGTTAAATACTGAGTTATCTCAGAAACGGTCAGAATTATTTGCTATTCAGAACGAGATTTCCTTAGCTAATGACACACTTGGATTACAAGAGTTTGGATTTTTTGAAAGACAGTATAAGTTTTCTGATAGCACAAAATATAAGGAAGCTTTAGATAATTTGAGAAAACAGCAGAAAGACTTAGTTAAATCTGGTCAGGCTGGTAGAATTATAGTACCTATGCTTTTAGATAATAATCAAAGCAAGGGAAGGGCAATGCAGAATCAGCTTATTAAAGCAGCTATTCGTGGCTTTAATGGTGAAGCGGATGCCTTGTTAGTAAAAGTTTCTGTTTCGAATGTTGAAAAGAAAATTCAGGCATTGAAGAAAGCATTCCAACAACTGAATAGAATGTATTCACGTAATCAAATTGAAATTACGATACCCTATCTAAATTTGAAAATTGAAGAATTACGTCTAGCTGCTGAGTTTGAGCTACAAAAGCAAGAAGAAAAAGAATTACTTCGAGAGCAAAGAGCAAAAGAGCGTGAGGACAAAAAACTTCAGGCTGAAATTAAAGCACGTCGAAAGCAATTGGAAAAAGATAGAACTCACTTTAAAAATATGATTTCTAAGGTTGAGGAACTTTTGAAAAATGCTACTGGTGAAGAGTTTGAAGAACTTCAGAGACAGTTATCTGAGTACCAAGATAAATTATCTGAATTAGATGAAATCGAAGAAGATATTGATTATCGTGAAGGTCATGCAACTGCCGGCTACGTATATGTAATCTCTAACATTGGTTCTTTTGGTGAAGATGTTTATAAAATTGGAGTTACTCGTCGTTTAGAACCTCTTGAACGCATCAGGGAATTAAGTAGTGCGTCTGTACCTTTTCAATTTGATGTTCATGCTTTGATTTTTAGTGAGGAAGCCTTTGCATTAGAGACTGAATTACATAATCAACTAAGTGAGTATAAGGTTAATAAAGTAAATAACCGTAAAGAATACTTCAAGGTTCCATTTAAAAAAATTAAGGCACTTTTGGATAAACACGAAGAGTTAACTATAGAATTAAATGAGAACGCTGAAGCATTCGAATATAGACAGACTCTACTGAAGGGGTAGCTATAGATGAAGTGGTTATTTTTAGTATTATTTATTGGGTGTGGGGTAAATGCATTAGGTTTATCTTCTGATGATAATGAAGATGAATTAGATGAAAACGAAACATTTTATTCAAATGTAACTTCTGCAGAACAACCTCAGACCTCTAAAGAAGAAAGACTAAAGTGGGCAGTTGCTACGGCAGTATTTCTAGTTTTATTTTTGATATTTGCATTTTTTAGATAATTTAAAGGAGAAACAACAATGATCGAACGTTACTCTCGCCCTGAGATGGCGAATATTTGGACTGAAGAAAATAAATACCGTGCTTGGCTTGAGGTGGAAATCTTAGCTGACGAGGCATGGGCTGAGTTGGGGGAAATCCCTAAGGAAGATGTGGCTTTGATTCGTGAAAAAGCGGACTTTGACATCGACCGTATTTTGGAAATCGAGCAGCAAACACGTCACGATGTGGTTGCCTTCACACGTGCGGTTTCTGAAACGCTTGGTGAAGAGCGCAAGTGGGTTCACTATGGTTTGACTTCTACTGACGTGGTAGACACTGCCTATGGTTACCTCTACAAACAAGCCAACGACATCATCCGCAAGGACCTTGAAAACTTCCTCAACATCATCGCTGATAAAGCAAAAGAACACAAGTTCACTATCATGATGGGTCGTACCCACGGTGTGCACGCTGAGCCTACAACTTTTGGTCTTAAATTGGCAACTTGGTACAGCGAAATGAAACGTAACATCGAGCGTTTCGAGCATGCAGCTGCTGGTGTGGAAGCTGGTAAGATTTCTGGTGCGGTTGGTAACTTTGCCAATATCCCACCATTTGTTGAAAAATACGTCTGCGATAAACTTGGTATCCGTGCTCAAGAAATCTCTACACAGGTACTTCCTCGTGACCTTCACGCTGAGTATTTTGCAGTTCTTGCTAGCATCGCAACATCTATCGAACGTATGGCAACTGAAATCCGTGGTCTTCAAAAATCAGAACAACGTGAAGTGGAAGAGTTCTTTGCTAAAGGTCAAAAAGGGTCTTCAGCAATGCCTCACAAACGTAACCCTATCGGTTCTGAAAACATGACAGGTCTTGCGCGTGTTATCCGTGGTCACATGGTAACAGCTTATGAAAACGTAGCCCTTTGGCACGAACGTGATATCTCTCACTCATCAGCTGAGCGTATCATCGCACCAGATACAACTATCTTGATTGACTACATGCTCAACCGTTTCGGAAACATCGTTAAGAACTTGACAGTCTTCCCAGAAAACATGATCCGCAACATGAACTCTACATTTGGTTTGATCTTCAGCCAACGTGCGATGCTTACTTTGATTGAAAAAGGTATGACTCGTGAGCAAGCTTACGACCTTGTTCAACCTAAGACAGCTCAATCATGGGATAACCAAGTAGACTTTAAACCACTTCTTGAATCAGATCCAGAAGTAACATCACGCCTCACTCAAGAAGAAATCGACGAAATCTTCAACCCAGTTTACTACACTAAACGTGTTGATGAAATCTTCGAACGCATCGGTTTGGGTGACTAATCTAAACAAAATAGTAGAAAGCAGGTTTGCCCTGCTTTTTTATTTGAAAAAAACATTAAAAATAGCGC
>NZ_KV810656.1:0-304 GCF_001812855.1 Streptococcus sp. HMSC072D03 | reverse complement strand
CCCTTGCCTTGGCCTCCAAATTTGCTGGGATTACAGGCCTGAGCCAAGATCCATATTTTTTAAATGAAAAAAAATTTCAAAGGTACTCTGCTTGGTACAATAATCAAATGTATAAACTGAGGAATAAAACATAACCATGAAACCTACTTATAACTGCATATGGAAAATACAGAGGATAATTTTTTAAATAACATATTTTGAAAGCCTTAACTAGTAATTTGAAGAGTTGGCATTTGAAAGGCCAGTATGAATATACCTTCAAAGCAGCAACACAGGTTCCCCATGAGAAAAAGCAAACACAGGG
>NZ_KV810655.1:24860-43036 GCF_001812855.1 Streptococcus sp. HMSC072D03 | reverse complement strand
AATATATTCGTAATCAATTACAAGAAGACGTGGTAGCAGATCAGCTTAGTCTGTTTGAGGAGTATGATCCGTTTACAGGTGAGAATAATAAAAGAAAGTAATCTTAAAGAGACCCGCTATTCGGGTCAGCTAGCAAAGGTGGTGCTGAAGGGAAACCATTCGGTAGGCCTTTAGGCCTCGGCCGGTAGCAGAGGCTTTCAGCCGAAGAGCAAGCCACCCGTTCTCACGGGTGGTTTTGACTATGTTTATGTAGTGTCTGGTTTCTTTCTACCACAAGCGGAATGAAAAGGAGAGGACTGAAACACCTGTAAAGATAATTAAGGAAGCTACCAAGCGCCCAATAAGAAAGGCTGAGAAAAACGGAGCACTAAAGAGCAAGAGCCCAAATACCAGACAAATCAAGGCGATTGACAGGGCAGGTTGTCCTGAGAAGCCGAATTGACGTTGGCGGTAAGCTTGAAAACCTTGTGTAAAGGCTGAGACAAGAAGCCACCAAGCGATAATGGTTACAGCTACACCTGAGAGCACCCAGGCTGATGTTGATAGCAAAATAATCCCAAAAACAATGGAAATGATACTCTGAAGCAGTTGGAAGAAGGAGCGGTTTTCGTTATCTCGTTTAAAATAAACCATGAGACTTGAAACACCAGATATGAGCATCACCAGGGCAAACAGCCAACCAACGATGGCAAGAAGGTTTGTAGGATTAGCGAAGAAAAAGACACCCAAGAGTGTAATGAGAATTCCACTAATCAATGTAAAACTTTTCATAGGATACCTCTTATTAATTTTTCTTAATACTACTATGTAAGTATCAAATTGTCAAACAAAGACCTAATTTAGAGTGGCTTGATGTGATAAGTGTAGGTGGCAGCCTTTCTGGTTCTCGTAGCTACCTGACGACCGGTTTTTTGGAAGAGGTGTTTAAAGCGGCGCAAGAAATTTGTGGAATCCATCTTGAGGTAGTCTTCATTAAAGGTACCAAAAAGTTGACGGTAGGTGGTCAAGGTGTTTTCCTCGGGCATAATGGAAAGGATAGTTGGATAGTATTCGAGTCGTCCCTTGATACGTTCCATAGCCGTTAAGAGAATTTCCCAGTGGTCAAAGGCGAGGTCATCATGTGACAGTTGTTTTTCGCCATCAACAAGTTGCAGTTGACCGTCTACCATGGTGATGTCTAACCAATGCGTAGACGCTGCATCGTCGGCAGCCTTTTCCACTTGAATGTCATTAAAGGCCATAAAGCAGAGATAAGCCACTGTAATGGTCCACATTCGAGGATCCCGATAAGGTGTTCCCACTGTAATGAGTTGCTCAATGTGGTCAGGGTTGAGTTTAACGGATGTTTCCTCTTGTACTTCGCGACAGACAGCTAGATTGAGATCTTCTTGCTCCTGAACGAAGCCCCCACTGAGGGCGTATTTCCCCATGAAGGGATGGTTTTTTCGCTTGATAAGTAAGGTTTGGACTCTTCCTTCATAATAGCGGAAGATGACCGAGTCAACGGTCACTGAGGGTTTAACGTACTTATCCATTTCTTCTTGGCGATAGATGTCCAAAAATTCCTTTTCACTACCAGAGTTTTCGAAGGTTTTAGTCATAGGTTTCCTCCTTTATTTATTGTAAGTTCAAATGATGATTGCTTTACATCAGTCTTCTAAATCTCTATGTGTAAACGCTCCTTGATTGCTTTTTTAGCATTGTGGTAGTTGTCCGCAAAGAAGCTGTCGCTATTACTATTTTCCCCTAAAATAACGATTTTATCCTTGAATGGTGATAGGAGGTCTAAGAGGTGCTGGGTAAACCAGTCACGTGTTTGATTATCAGCCATAGTCATGTCACGGAAACCATCATCTACATAGTTTGATTTTGGCAGGATCACAAAAATCAAATCCCACTTTTCACGGGCCTGGGTTACCTGATAGAGGCGATCCAACATGTCGAACTCTTCTTGGGAGATATTTTCTTTCAAATAGTAGTCAATATAGACCTTAGTGACTGTTGAATTGGTGTCCGCAAAGATAAGTCCTGAGTGTTGCCCTTTGTCAATGATATCAGAGGTCTGGGCATATTGATCTGTTAGGAGGTGAATATAGTCGTTGGTATCTAACTCGTCATCTCGTACATTATACTTTTCTTGATATTCCCTAGCATATTCCAGAGAGCAGGGAGCATTGTAAGTGCGAGCCAAATCCTTAACAAGAGTAGTCTTTCCACCGCTAGCAGAGCCCACAACAAGGACCTTGCGCGTAAAGTGACGACGGAAAGGCTTGGTGATAAAACGCCAATTTTCCATCGGATTGTCTCGAATCTCAGTAGCAGAGATATTGATAATAGAACGTTCGATGAGTTCTACCTGAGCTTGAGGGTAATAGTAATTGAGCTCAGTCACATACTCTGGCTCTCCAACATAGAAGGTAATCATTTCAGGATCATCCGTATTCTTAGCGATAAGCTCTTTGACACGATTAACCCAAGGCACCCAGCCTTCAGGATAGGCTGGGATCCCAGCTTCGTCTAGTTTATCCACAACGACTAATTCATCATCATAGAACACTTCTCGAACATAACGGAAACGTCGATTGAGTGATAGGCCTGCGCGTGTCCCACGATCTTCTTGTGTGTTGCTGCCACTTACGATGACGAGCACATTGTCATTAGCACGTTTTGCCTTGGTAATGAGGTCAACGTGCCCAACGTGCATTGGAGCGAAAGTTCCAAAAACAATGCCGATGCGCTTTCCTGATAATTGTTTTCTTTTCATAAAAAATGATCCTTTTTGAGATTTAGTAAAATTACTAAATTCATGATAACATAGTTGGAAATCTTTGTAAATGTAAAAATAGTAAAATTACTAAATTATTTTTAACCCATTTTAGCCTTAAAGTTCAAAAAAAGTTTAAAAAATTTTGGAGAAAAACCAGAAAAATAGAATCCGCTTACATTGTTGAATTGATAACATTTTAGGATTAACTAAAAAAAGAGAGGTCACTTGCTATGTCATAAAACCTAACATAAAAATCAAAAAAATAGCAGAAAATACTTGACAAGAAGATTCTGAAAATTTATACTATTCATGTAATTAAATTACTAAGGTAATTATTTGAAAGGAAACATTGATATGACAACAGGTAAAGAGTACGTTGCTAGCGTTTTTGAAAAAGTGAAAGCTCAAAATGGCCATGAGGCTGAGTTCCTTCAAGCAGTTGAAGAAGTTTTCGATTCACTTGTTCCTGTCTTCGATAAATATCCTAAATATATTGAAGAAAACCTTTTGGAACGTTTGGTTGAACCAGAACGTATCGTTTCATTCCGTGTGCCATGGGTTGACGATAAAGGACAAGTACAAGTAAACCGTGGTTTCCGTGTACAATTCTCATCAGCTATTGGTCCTTACAAAGGTGGTCTTCGTTTCCACCCATCAGTAAACCAATCAATCATCAAATTCCTTGGTTTCGAACAAATCTTTAAAAACTCATTGACTGGTCAACCAATCGGTGGTGGTAAAGGTGGATCAAACTTCGATCCTAAAGGTAAATCAGATAACGAAATCATGCGTTTCTGCCAAAGCTTCATGACTGAATTGAGCAAACACATTGGTGCAGATACAGACGTACCTGCAGGTGATATCGGTGTTGGTGGACGTGAAATTGGTTACCTCTACGGCCAATACAAACGTCTTCGTAACGAGTACACAGGTGTTCTTACTGGTAAAGGTTTGAACTGGGGTGGATCACTTGCTCGTACAGAAGCAACTGGTTACGGTGCTGTTTACTTTGCAGAACAAATGCTTAATGCACGTGGTGAAAACTTTAACGGTAAAACAGCAGTTGTTTCAGGTGCCGGTAACGTTGCCATCTACGCTATTGAAAAATTGCAAAGCCTTGGTGCTAAAGCGGTAACATGTTCTGACTCATCTGGTTTTGTTTATGATCCAGACGGAATCGACGTTGACTTGTTGAAAGAAATCAAAGAAGTTAAACGTGAACGTATCGTTAAATATGCAGAAGCTCGTCCAAATGCAACCTTCACACCTGCTGGTGGTGAAAAGACAGTTTGGTCAGTTAAAGCTGACTTGGCATTCCCATGTGCAACTCAAAATGAATTGGATGAAACAGATGCAGAAACACTTGTAGCAAATGGTGTATTGGCTGTTTCAGAAGGTGCTAACATGCCTTCAACTTTGGGAGCTATTGATGTCTTCCTTAAAGCTGGTGTATCATTTGGTCCTGCCAAAGCTGCTAACGCTGGTGGTGTTGCTGTATCAGCTCTTGAAATGGCACAAAATAGCCAACGTACACAATGGACATTCGAAGAAGTTGATGCTAAACTCTACGATATCATGAAAGGTATCTACGAAAATGCTGCAGCAGCTGCTAAAGAATTTGGTCATGAAGGTAACCTTGTTGTAGGTGCCAACATCGCTGGATTCCTTAAAGTTGCAGATGCTATGTCAGCACAAGGTATCGTTTAATTGATAGTCTATTACCAATAGCCTCTCGATAAAATAAGAAAAGAAGCCTGCGGGTTTCTTTTTTTGTTTAGACAGACTTAGGAGGAAGAGGAGATTTCTCCTTTTTTGGTATAATGAGCTAGTAAGAAATCTTTTTCTAGAGTAGATTTTTATGAATTAGAATATGAGAGGAATAATCGTGAGTCTTGGAAAGGATCCCTGTGGGGCAAAAGAAAAGAAGTATACTAATCAGACAGTCATTCTAATAAGTTTCTTGATCAGCATAGTGTCGATACTGCCTATGTTCTTTTTTAGGGACAAGCTTTATGGTGATGATATTGTCTTTCACATTAACCGACTGTTATCCTTGGATACTGTCTGGAAGAGTCCTATCAATTTTACAACTAACGGAGGGTCCGGACAATTAATCAATACCTTTTATCCCTGGTTAACCTATTATCCTATTTTCATAATCTATAAGCTGACTCAGTCAGTCTTTGTAGCCTGGATGAGTTTTCAATTTCTTGTTCGCTTTGTAACTTGTTTGCTTAGTTTTTACGGATTACGTTTATTGAACTATTCTGATAAACAGGTGATGATATTTGTTACCTTTTATCTCTTTTCGGGTTATTTCTTGCACAATTCTTATTACCGGGCAGCTGTTGGCGAAACGCTGGCTATGATTTTTTTACCTCTAGTTTTCGTTGGCGTTCGTTTGATAACATTTGGAGATTATAAGAAATGGTGGGTTTTGACTCTTGGCATGCTTGGTTTAGTCTATTCCCATGTCTTATCTGTCCTTTTGGCTTCTCTTATGATTTTCATAGCAGTGGTAGCTAGTTTTGGGATTTGGGATAATAAAAAAGAACGTATTCTAGGATTTCTTAAGGCCACTCTTGTCACTCTTAGTATGTCTCTAGCTTTCTTTGTTCCTATGATAGAGCAATTCAAGTATGTCAATCTACGAACGACTTTTAAACCACTCCTATCAAAAGCTGCCTTAAGTCTGGCAGACAACTGGGAGTTGATTCTAAAAAGTGATTTAAGGACTCCATCAGTTAATCTTCTCTATCTCCTGGGTCTAGTGCTAAGCCTAATCTTTGCTAAGCGTTTTGTGAAGGATAAGGAAGCTAGAATTTACCTTTTTATTTCTCTTGTTTTGGCTTTTTTAACTTTGAATAATTTTCCTTGGCAGTTATTACAGGAGAGTCCAGTGTCCAATCTACAATTTCCTTGGAGATTATGGAGTTTTGCCTTGATTTTCTTTAGCTTAGCTTTGGCTAATATCTTGGAAAATATGTCTATGAAGGTAACGACGATACTTATCTTGTTTGGTCTTTGTCTGAATATGTTTCAGATTGTTACTGTCCAAGGTAAGATGACTAAAGCCAAGAATATATTGCCAAGCAATACAAAGGTCACGAGAGAAATGCTAGCTAAGGGAACTTATAAAAATATAAATGGCGATTACACCAATAAAGAAGTGCCCTTTGGCTTTGTCTTTGACAAACATCTTTTCTTGGATAATCAGGAAATTAAGTCAACCATCAACCGTTCTCCAAATGAGCTAGCACTTACAGTAAACAACGAGTCAAAAGAAGCTAAGATCTTGTCGCTACCAGTTTTCTACTACAAAGGACAAGAAGCGAGAATTGATGGGAAGCGAGTAACTACTTACTTAGCTAAGGAAAAGAATCCAACTAATCTAGTCCTACCACCAGGTAAGCATGGTGTCGTTTTGACCTATAGCTATACCCCAGTTGCCAAATTGGCAATGGGTGTTTCAACTATTAGTCTTTTGGCGTTTATTGGTTATTTGTATAGAGTGAAGAAAGATGACTAAAAAGAAGCCTACGGGTTTCTTTTTTTGTCTGTTTTACTAGAGGGTAGGCCTTTTGATATAATAGGTCAAGGTGATTAATATGAAATTGAAAACCTTCGTCTCTGATAAAAGAAGGAGATATGATTTCATAGTTTAGATAAGAAAAGGGAGTAAATAGATGATAAAAACTATCGTAAAGGATGTCTTTTTCCTTGGACAAAAATCGACAGAAGCGACTAAAGAAGACCTCTATTTGGCTAAAGATTTACGTGATACACTGGAGTTTCATAAGGATGCCTGTGTGGGTATGGCTGCCAATATGATTGGCGTTAAAAAGCGTGTTATTATCGTCAATATCGGTTTTGTTAATCTAGTTATGTTTAATCCTGTTTTAGTCAGCAAGTCCTCACCTTTTCAAACAGAGGAGTCTTGTTTGTCATTAGAGGGAAGTCGTCCAACAAAACGTTATGAGTCGATTGAGGTTGCTTATTTAGATGAACAATGGATGCCTAAACAGTTAAGTTTTTCTGGCATGCCAGCCCAAATTATTCAACATGAATTGGATCATCTGGAGGGGATTATTATTTAGATAGCCTAGCCCAAGTGGGCTAGGTTTTTGAGTTCAAAGCCTTAATAATCATAGTTACAGGAGTGAGAGTGGAAAGCAATTTTCTTTCTCACTCTTTTTTAGTTCTCATAAGAACTTTTTTCTTGATATTAGTTCTCATAGGAACTAAAATAGTTTCCATGAGAATTATTTAAGGAGGAACTTGCGATGCATGGAAAAGATCCTTTTAGTGAATTCAGAGAATTCATCAATACTATGGAATCTCGCGTGCAAGAGTTAGGAAAGGTCCATGGGGTTGAGCATTTAGCTGGCCCTCAAGGATTTGCTGTCAAGTATTTGTCTGACAATCAAGATAAAGAAATCTTTATCAAAGACATTGAAAAAAGACTATGTATTTCTAAATCAGTGGCTAGTAATTTGGTCAAACGAATGGAAAAAAATGGTTTTGTTGAGTTGGTGACATCGGACAAGGATAAACGCTACAAGTATGTTCATCTGACAGACTTAGGTAAAAAGAAAGCTCGAGATGTCAAACATTTTCGAGAGGCCATCCATGAACAGCTGTTAGAAGGTATTTCCAAAGAAGATGCTGAAACAGCCTTTCGTGTTTTTCACCAAATTCGTAAGAATTTAGAAAAAAATAAGGAGTAACTTATGTTTAAAATTTTTAAACGTTTGACGACAAAAGAGTTAATCATGATTGTCTTAGCGTTGATTTTTGTTTGCTTGAACGTCTATCTAAACTTGAAAATTCCAGACTATATGTCGGATATTACGACACTCTTATCAACTAAGGGAACTAAGGCGTCGGATATTTTTGCCTGGAATACAGATGCCCCAGGGATGCGAATGCTTTTAATGTCGTTTGCAGGCTTTATGGCCTCTGTAGTTGTTGGTTTCTTAGCTGCCAGAACAGCGGCAAGTTTTACCACCCGTCTTCGTGATGATATCTTCCATCAGGTTCTAGATTTTTCGGATGCAGAGATCAAGAAATTCTCAATTCCTAGTCTTTTGACCCGTACGACAAATGATATTACCCAATTGCAGATGGTACTTACCATGGGGTTACAGGTTATTACACAGGGGCCTATCATGGCCATTTGGGCGATTACAAAGATTGCCGATAAAAATGGAAATTGGCTCCTTGCCTTGCTTGTCGCTGTGGCAGTGATTGCCATTCTCATGCTCTTCCTCTTGATCATGGTTATGCCTAAGCAACGCTTGATTCAAACTCTGACCGATAAACTGAATAGCGTAACGCGTGAATCTCTTACAGGAATTCGTGTGGTGCGTGCCTATAACGCTGAAAGTTATCAAGAGGATAAATTTGAAAAGGCCAATACTGATTTGACCCAAAACAATCTCTTTATTGGTCGTTCTTTTGCCTTACTGACACCGGTAATGACTGCTGTATCAAGTGGTTTGACACTGGCTATTTATTGGATTGGTGCACATTTGATTGAAGATGTTAAGATTCCAACAGATCCAACTAAGATTGCTGGTGCTATGGAAAATAAGGTCCATCTCTTCTCAGACATGGTGGTTTATTCATCGTATGCCATGCAGGTTGTTATGGGATTCATGATGATGATTATTGTTTTCTTCCTTCTTCCACGTGCAGTTGTAGCAGCTGGTCGTATCAATGAAGTTCTAGATACGCAATCTTCAGTCTCTTATCCTGAAAATAGTTCTGAAAAGCCTAAAGAAGTGGGTACTGTCGAATTTGATGATGTTTCCTTCCGTTATTCTGAAACTTCAGAGCCTGTTTTGGAGCATGTTAGCTTCAAAGCTAAAAAAGGTGACACGGTGGCCTTTATTGGTTCGACTGGATCTGGTAAATCAACGCTTGTCAACCTTATCCCACGTTTTTATGATGCCACGCAAGGAACAATCAAGGTTGACGGTGTCGATGTGCGACATTATGACCACGAAACCTTGCACAATATAGTCGGTTATATTCCACAGAAGGCAGTGCTTTTCTCAGGTGATATCACGTCAAATATGACGATGGGAACGAGCAATAACAGTCCTCTTGATGATGCTAAGATTTGGGAAGCTCTCGAATTGGCTCAAGGAAAAGACTTTGTTGAAAATAAAGAAGGTCAACTTAAAGCAGAAGTTGCCCAAGCTGGGTCTAACTTCTCAGGTGGACAGAAGCAACGTTTGGCTATTGCGCGTGCCTTGGCACGTAAGCCTGAAATCTTGATTTTCGATGATTCCTTCTCAGCCTTGGACTATAAGACCGATCGTAAGTTACGTCAAGAATTGGCTGAAAAAACACAAGATATGACCAAGTTGATTGTTGCCCAACGTATCTCTACTATTATGGATGCGGACCAAATCTTGGTACTTGACCAAGGTAAGGTCGTTGGTCAAGGGACTCACAAGGAACTCTTGGCAAATAATGAGGTTTACCAAGAAATTGCCTATTCACAATTGTCTAAGGAGGAGTTAGAAAATGGAAAATAAGCCAAAAACATCATCCTATAAACGCTTAAAACCCTATATTAAAGGTTTCCAAATTCCGTTTGTCCTTGCGATTTTTGGAGCAATTATTTCAGCGGTCATTACAGTTATTGGACCAGATAAGCTTAAAGAAATTACCAATACTATTACTGAAGGGATTACACCTACTAAAATGGGGACAATTCCAGGTATTGATTTGGACAAGGTAGCAAGTATTGCTATGACCTTGGCTGTTCTCTATGCCATTTCAGCGATTGTTGGTTACTTACAAAGCTTTACGGTTGCGACAGTTACACAACGCTTTTCACAACGTTTCCGTACAGCTATCCAAAAGAAAATCAATAGTGTTCCTCTTAATTATTTTGATAGTCACTCTCAAGGGGATACCCTCTCTCGTGTGACCAATGACGTTGACCTTTTGGGACAATCGCTTAGTCAAGGTTTAGGTACCTTGATTACTTCAAGTGTTCTCTTGGTGGCAGCCCTTATTATGATGTTCTACTCAAATGTCACTATGGCTTTCACTGCGATTGGTTCTGTCTTGATAGGTTTTGTTCTGGTAGCCTTCATCATGGGCTTCTCGCAACCCCTTTTCAAACGCCAACAAGAAAATTTGGCTAATATTAATGGTTATATTGAAGAAATCTACACGGGTCAAGCAGTCGTAACGAGTTACAATGCTGCTCAAGAAAGCAGTCAAGCTTTCAAGGGACTTAATGATAAACTCTATAAATCGATGTGGCAATCACAGTTTATCTCAGGTATTATGATGCCACTTATGATTTTCATTGGGAACTTTGGTTATGTTATGGTCTGTCTTGTGGGTGCCATCAAAGTTATTGATGGTAGCTTGACGATTGGTGATGTGGTAGCCTTCATGACCTATGTTCGTATCTTCTCCCAACCTCTTTCTCAAATTGCACAAGGGATTACACAACTCCAATCAGCTACTGCAGCCATTGGTCGTATCTTTGAATTTTTGGAAGAAAAAGATATGGACGACGAGTCAGCTAAGACAGCTGAGTTGACAGATACTAAAGGTCAAGTAGTCTTTGATCATGTTTCCTTTGGTTATACTCCTGAAAAGACTATTATTCATGACTTTTCAGCCCTTGCTAAGCCAGGTCAAAAGATTGCGATCGTTGGTCCAACAGGTGCTGGTAAGACGACTATTGTTAACCTGCTTATGAAGTTCTATAACATCGACCAAGGTCGTATTACCATTGACGGTGTGGATACTAATGACATGAAACGTGAAACCGTTCATGATCAATTCTCTATGGTGCTTCAAGACACTTGGCTCTTTGAAGGTACTATTCGTGATAATTTGATTTACAACCAAGAGAATATTTCTGATGAGCAAGTTATTGCTGCAGCTAAGGCTGTCGGTGTTCACCACTTCATCACCACACTTCCAAAGGGGTATGATACTTATTTGGATGATTCTGTGACCTTATCAGTTGGTCAGAAACAGCTCTTGACCATTGCGCGTGCGCTTCTTAAGGACGCCCCTCTTCTTATCTTGGATGAAGCGACATCATCAGTTGACACCCGAACAGAAGAATTGATTCAAAAAGCCATGGACAAGCTTATGGAAGGTCGGACTTCCTTTGTCATTGCCCACCGCTTATCAACCATTCGAAATGCTGACCTTATCCTTGTGATGAAAGATGGTAACATTATTGAACAGGGCAATCATGATGAGCTCATGGCAGCAGATGGTTTCTATGCTGATCTTTATAATAGTCAATTTACAGAAGAAGTTGCCTAAACTTTTCTTATAAAATTATAAGATTTTACAAAAATCTATAGCACGTATGACTGTCAGTCATGCGTTTTGTGTTATACTGAAAAAAACAGACAGATTAGGAGATTATGATGCAATATCGCAAAGCAAGACTAGACGAAGTTCAGGAAGTTGCACAAGTATGTGCAGATGCCTTTGAAGATTACCCCTATCTTTCAATGATTGCCAGTAATTTAAAGAATCCTGAACAGTATAAGGAATTTGTCTTAGCCTTGCAGGAAGTGTTGGTGCGTTTGGCGATTAAACAGGACTCATGTTTGGTGGCTGAAAAGGACGGTCGCATTGTTGCGGCAGCTATTTTACAGCATCAGACGATTTCTATGCTTAATTATCTTCAAAATGGGGCGACCAAGCTTTTCAGTTTTATAAGCATCACTAAGTTGTTCAAGTATTTTAACTTTGTTGAAGAGTCCGAAAGACATCTGGAAGATTCTGCAGAATACGACTGGTACTTGATGATGTTGGCGGTGACTCCAGATTATCAAAGAAAAGGGATAGGGAGTCGTTTCTTGCTTGAGGGGGTTGAACCTTTTGTAGGTAGTACAGGCGGTCACAGTCTTGGTTTGATTACCAATCGTGATTACAATGTACCTTTCTACGAGAAAAATGGCTACAAGCAATGTGGTTATAAGGTTTTGACCTATGAAACACACAAACTAGGTAACTGGCCTTTTGTCAAATCACTTGATGCATAGCCTTGTGCTATTTAACTTAGATAAGCAAAATGAATCTGGCTTCGGCTGGATTTTTTTCTTAGCTTTAGAGTCCTTCTTGTCTGGCTCAGTCCTTATTTTTAAGCCTAACTATGCTATAATTAGGAGACGCTATTAGAGGAGGTTTATATGTCAACTCCAAGTATTTATGGGGAATATGCTCGGTATCTCCCCAAGATTTTACAAGAAATAACAGACCCGATTATTGCGGCTAATATTACTAGCAAAAAAGAAACAGGCTTTAAACTCTATGAACATTTTATTTCACGAATCAAAGAAAGCGATTCTATGCGTGAAAAGTGTCGTAGGAAGAATTTGCCTGAAACCAGCCAATCTGCTCTCAAGGAAATCCGTGACAGTATTGGAATTCGAATCGTTTGTGGCTTTGTCGATGATATTTACAAGACTATCGATGTCATCAAGGCTATCCCTAGCGTTTCTATCTATAACGAGAAAGATTACATTTTAAATGCTAAGCCCAATGGCTATCGTTCTTACCATCTCATTTTGGAAGTAGAAACCGAGTTTCCAGATGTCTTAGGAAATGAGAGAGGAACCTATTTTGTTGAGGTTCAGCTTCGGACCATTGCTCAGGATTCCTGGGCCAGTTTGGAGCATCAGATGAAGTACAAGCATGACATCAAGAATCCAGAAATGATTACCCGTGAGCTTAAGCGTTGTGCGGATGAATTAGCTTCATGTGATTTGACCATGCAGACCATCCGTAACTTAATTCAAGAAGGAGGGGACTAGAATGGCTTTGAAAATTCTACTAGCTGAGGATGAAGAGGCTCTTTCTCGAGTTTATAAGGCAGCCCTAGAGCATCAAGGTTATGAGGTGGATCAAGCATTCAATGGGCAAGAGGCAGTAGACCTAGCTGCACAGAATGCCTATCAAGTGATGATTATGGATATTATGATGCCCATTAAAACAGGTATCGAGGCCCTGAAAGAGATTCGCTCCTCTGGGGATAGGACGCATGTCATTATGTTGACAGCTATGGCTGAAATTGATGATCGCGTGACCGGGCTTGATGCTGGGGCAGACGATTACTTGACCAAGCCAATCTCCCTTAAGGAACTTTTGGCTCGTCTGCGCTCATTAGAGCGTCGTGTGAGTGAGAGCTTCACAGCCAAAATTTTGACTCTTGGTTCTGTTCGTTTGGACCAAGAAGAGCAGGAGTTGGTAGCTGGGAACGCCATTCGACTTTCAAGCAGAGAGACCAAGTTAATGGCCCACTTTATGCTTAATCCTGCCAAGAAATTAACGACTGAGCACCTTTTTAAGACCATCTGGGAGGATGAGGAAGATGTAGACGAGTCGATTGTCTGGGTCTACATTTCCTATCTGCGTCAGAAATTGCAAGCCATCCAGGCCGACATCAGCATTCTTGGCGAAAAAGGAGGCGACTTTTGCCTTCTCGCCAATTAGAGAGGAGTAGCTCATGTTTAGGCGTTTACGACTTCAATTTATTACGATTGCTTCCTTGGCTATCCTCTTTATCTTGGTCTTTACGGTGGGAATCATCAATACTGTGAGGTCCTTTCAGACGGAGCAGGAAATTAGTAAGGTTCTCAACACACTCACAGAAAATAATGGTAGTTTCGGAAAGACGAAAAAAATTGAGACCAATCAAGGACGTGAAATTCCATCCGATAGTTTTCGTTTTTTCAGTGTGACCTTGTCTGGTGATGAAGTGGTTAGTCAGGATACCAGTCATACTTCCTTGATAAATGATGAAGAGGCTGCTAATTATGCCCGTGCAGCTAGCCGAATGACGAGTACTCTTGGAACTATTAGAGAAAAAAATATTAATCTCAGTTATCAGGTTAGTAAAGTCAGTAAAAATAAGATCCTTGTGGTCTTTCTGGACACGACCTCTTATTATAATTCTTCCCAAGCCTTGTTAAGTCTTTCTATCCTTTTATCAATGTTTGGCTTTATCTTTTTTGTCATCATTGTCAGTGCCTTATCAGGAATTGTCATTCGTCCCTTCATTCGAAACTACGAAAAACAGCGACGTTTTATTACCAATGCTGGTCATGAATTAAAGACACCATTGGCCATTATTTCTGCTAATACTGAGCTACAAGAACTCATGACTGGAGAGAACGAATGGACCAAGTCGACGAACGACCAGGTGGCACGTTTGACCACCCTAATCAATTCTCTGGTAGCCCTATCTCGTTTGGAGGAACAACCGGATATTGTTCTTCAAGATGTAGATTTTTCCTATATTACTGAGGATGCAGCAGAGGACTTTAAGGGGCCTGTTGTCCGAGATGGTAAATCTTTCGTTATGGACATCACACCGGATATTCATGTAAAGGCAGAAGAGAAGTCTCTCTTTGAACTTGTAACCCTCCTTGTGGATAATGCTAACAAGTATTGTGATCCAGAAGGGATAGTTACTGTAAGGCTCCGTCAGATTGGAAGAACACGAAAACGGGCTCGTTTAGAAGTATCGAACACCTATAAAGATGGTAAAGCTGTTGACTATAGTAAGTTTTTTGAGCGTTTTTATCGTATTGAAGAATCCCATAATAACAAGGAACACAAAGGTTTTGGTATTGGCCTCTCCATGGCTCAAAGCATGGTCAAATTGTTTAAGGGTCGTATCTTTGCCTCTTATAAAAATGACACCATCACCTTTACGGTTATCTTGTAAGGATATTTTTTAAATATTTGACTAGGTGAAAGCCCTAATTTATGATAAAATAGTAAGGATGAAGATTTAGTGTTTCCTTTGCAAAAAAGAAACCATTTTCCTATCCCAATCATAAAAAGGAGATGCTCGAATGAGACCCCTTAACCACCTTAAAAGGCTGGTAATGGACGACTTAGGAAAGATAAATCTCAGCTAAGAATCAAATCATAAAACAAAATAGTTAATAGGGAGAAATCATGGCAGAACCAAAATACAAACGTGTCCTCATTAAGCTTTCAGGTGAAGCTCTAGCTGGTGAACGAGGTGTTGGGATTGATCTTCCAACTGTCCAAGCTATGGCTAAAGAAATTGCTGAGGTAGCGGATTCAGGTATTCAAATTGCTCTAGTTATCGGTGGTGGTAACCTTTGGCGTGGAGAACCTGCAGCTGAAGCAGGAATGGATCGTGTTCAAGCGGACTATACTGGAATGCTTGGAACAACTATGAATGCCCTTGTTATGGCAGATAGTTTGAAACAACTTGGTGTTGATACGCGTGTTCAAACAGCGATTGATATGAAATCTGTGGCAGAGCCTTATATTCGTGGTCGTGCCCTTCGTCACCTTGAAAAAGGTCGTATTGTTATCTTTGCAGCAGGTATTGGTTCACCATACTTCTCAACAGATACAACAGCGGCTCTTCGTGCAGCTGAAATCGAAGCTGATGCTATTCTTATGGCTAAAAACGGCGTTGATGGTGTCTACAATGACGACCCTCGTAAAAACGCTGATGCTGTTAAATTTGACGAGTTGACACATGTGGAAGTTATCAAACGTGGTTTGAAAATTATGGATGCCACAGCTTCTACCCTTTCAATGGATAATGACATTGACCTTGTTGTCTTCAACATGAACGAACCAGGAAACATCAAACGTGTTATCTTTGGTGAACAAATTGGAACAACTGTATCTAACAAAGCAGAATCACACAAATAAGAAAGAGAGAATTTATGACAAACGCAATTATTGAAAAAGCAAAAGAACGTTTCGCCCACTCACACGAGTCATTGGCCCGTGAATTTGGATCTATCCGTGCAGGTCGTGCCAATGCATCACTTCTTGACCGTATCACTGTAGAATACTATGGTGCCCCAACACCACTTAACCAATTGGCTTCAATCACTGTTCCTGAAGCACGTGTCCTTTTGATTTCACCATTTGATAAAGGCTCAATCGCTGATATTGAACGTGCAATCAACGAATCTGATCTTGGTATTAACCCAGCTAACGATGGTTCTGTTGTGCGCTTGGTTATCCCAGCACTTACAGAAGAAACACGTAAAGAGTTGGCTAAAGAAGTGAAAAAAGTCGGTGAAAATGCTAAAATCGCTATCCGTAACATCCGCCGTGATGCTATGGATGAAGCTAAGAAGCAAGAAAAAGACAAAGAAATCACAGAAGATCAATTGAAATCTTTGGAAAAAGATATCCAAAAAGCAACTGATGACGCTGTTAAGAAGATTGACAGCATGACAGCAGAAAAGGAAAAAGAACTTCTTACTGTTTAATCAATAGAAAAATAAGGAGAGTGGGACAGAAGCAAAAGAGCATGAACTATGTTAGCTTCCTTGTCCGACTCTCTTTTTAGAGGAAAAAAGATGAATACATTACTTGGAACGATCATTACTGCCCTAGTAACTGATGAAAATGATAAATTTTACTTTGCACAAAAGGACGGTGTGACTTTTGCCTTGTCTAAAAAAGAAGGGGAACATGCCATTGGCGACATGGTGACAGGTTTCGCCTATACAGATAGCAAGCAAAAATCACGTCTGACTCAAAAGGAAATCAAAGCAACTCGTAATTCTTATGATTGGGGAGAGGTCACTGAAGTCCGTAAGGATTTGGGTGTCTTTGTAGATGTGGGAATTCCAGATAAGGAGATTGTTGTCTCTCTTGATGTTTTGCCGGAACTCAAAGAGCTTTGGCCTAAGAAAGGCGATAAGCTCTATATCAAACTTGATGTTGATAAAAAAGACCGTATTTGGGGGCTTCCTGCTGAACCTGAGGTCTTTCAACGTATGTCTGGACCTGCTTACGATAATATGCAAAACCAAAAATGGCCAGCCATTGCCTACCGTCTCAAACTCTCAGGAACCTTTGTTTATCTACCAGAGAATAACATGCTTGGTTTCATTCATCCATCAGAACGTTATGCGGAGCCACGCTTAGGTCAGGTCCTTGAAGCGCGTGTGATTGGGTTCAGAGAAGTTGACCGTACCCTCAATCTTTCGCTTAAACCACGTTCTTTTGAAATGCTTGAAAATGATGCTCAGATGATTTTGACTTATTTAGAGAGCAATGGTGGCTTTATGACGCTTAATGACAAGTCATCACCAGCAGATATCAAGGCAACCTTCGGTATTTCTAAGGGACAATTTAAGAAAGCCCTAGGTGGTCTGATGAAGGCTAAAAAAATCAAACAAGATCAGTTTGGAACAGAGTTAATCGGTTAGGAGAAAGTATGAGAAAATCCTTTTATACTTGGTTGATGGCCCAGCGTAATCCAAAGTCCAATGAACCAGTAGCAATCTTGGCTGACTTGGCTTTTGAAGATTCAACCTTCCCGAAGCATACTGATGACTTCGAAGAAGTTAGTCGTTACTTGGAAGATCAAGCTAGTTTTTCCTTTAATTTGGGGCAGTTTGACCAGATTTGGGAAGATTATCTGGCTCATTAATAGCGACTAAGTCTACGATAAGCATAATGACTTTTAGCATTTTCTTTAAAAAGTAATTACCATTTGAATTGGTATGAATTGTTACAATTTTTTACAAATATCTCAGCTTTTTTTCAATAAATTAGGCTTGTTACAACTAGTTAGTAATTGCTTTAAAGTGCAGTAAATCACCCCTCTTTTGACAAAAAGTGTGGTATTATTGTATATGTTAAAATTGTTAAAAAAGGAATGAATTATACATGTTATCAAAATCTAAAACAACAAAGGCACTTCTTTACTCGACCGCAGCACTTTCACTTTTTGCTGCAAGTCATGTACATGCCGATGAAACTTCAAACTGGGTGGCACGTTCAGTAGATCAAATCAAAGCAGATATCGCTGTAAGTGATAACCAACAAACTTATACAGTTCAATACGGTGATACTTTGGGAAGTATCGCTGAAGCAATGGGTATCGATGTGAATGTTTTGGCTAACATCAATCAAATCACAAACATTGATTTGATTTACCCTGGGACAGTCTTGACAGCAACATACAATGCTGATAATCAAGCTGTCTCTGTTAAAGTTGAAACTCCAGCTTCAGAAACATCAACTACACCTGTGGTTGCAGAAGCTAATTTGACAACTAACGAAGTGACTGTAAATGGTCAATCTGTAGTTGCAGCGGACTTGACAGCTTCAGTTGAAACAGTAAGCACAACAGCTACTCAAGCACCTGCTACAGAAGAGTCAACTCAAGCTGTTTCAGAAGTAACAGAAGCTATCGCATCAGCATCAGAAGCACCAGCATACGCAGAAACTGAACAACCAGTTGCTGATGCTATTGATCATGTCACTGCGTCAGCAGAGGCTACACCTGAAGCAGAAACTACTCCAGCTGCTGAAACACCAGCACAACCTGAAGTAAAAGAAGAAGCTCCAGCGGTAGAACCAGCAGCAACATCAGAAGCGTCTTCAG
>NZ_KV810655.1:11404-24760 GCF_001812855.1 Streptococcus sp. HMSC072D03 | reverse complement strand
GCCAGCGGCAGAACCAGCAGCAACATCAGAAGTAGCATCAGAAGCACCAGTAGCTTCAGAGGCACCAGCAGTACAACCTGCATCAATGAATACACTTCCAACGGATCCACACCTTCAACCACAAGCTGAAGCTTTCCGTCAAGATGTAGCAGCACAATTCGGTCTTACTGATATCGGTGGTTACCGTGAAGGTGATCCACAAGACCATGGTCAAGGACTTGCCGTTGACGTTATGGTTCCAGTTGGTTCAGAAGTTGGTAATCAAGTCGCTCAATATGCAGTAGACAATATCTCAAATGCAGGTATCTCATATATCATCTACAGACAACAATTCTACGCACCAGTAGATAATATCTACGGACCAGCAAACACTTGGAACCAAATGCCTGACCGTGGTAGCATTACTGAAAACCACTATGACCACGTTCACGTGTCATTTAACGCATAATTAAGAATTACAAAAAGTCACGCTTGGCGTGATTTTTTTGATATAATGGAGAAAAAGACGAAAGAAAGAGGAACTCTATTTGCAAGAGTATTCTGTTGAAATTACCCTAAATCACCCAGATGATGTCTTGTCACTTTTTGGGACCAATGAGCGCCATCTAAAACTTATTGAAGAAAACCTAAATGTTATCATTCATGCTCGAACAGAGCGTGTGCAGATCCTTGGAGATGACGAGGAAAGTGTTGAATTGGCTCGCTTGACCATTCAAGCTCTCCTTGTTTTGGTGGAGCGTGGAATGCTAGTCAACACTTCAGATGTTGTCGCAGCCTTAACCATGGCTCAAGATGGTTCGATTGACAAGTTTGTTGCTTTATATGAAGAAGAGATTATCAAGGACAACAGTGGTAAGCCTATCCGAGTAAAGACTTTAGGACAAAAGGTTTATGTTGATAGCATTAAAAACCATGATGTGGTCTTTGGAATTGGTCCAGCTGGTACAGGGAAGACCTTTTTAGCGGTTACCCTTGCGGTTACAGCCCTTAAACGTGGTCAAGTTAAACGTATTGTTCTGACACGTCCGGCGGTTGAGGCGGGTGAGAGCCTTGGTTTCTTGCCTGGTGATCTCAAGGAAAAGGTGGATCCGTACCTTCGCCCTGTTTATGATGCCCTTTATCAAATTCTCGGTAAGGAGCAGACGACCCGCCTTATGGAACGTGAAATTATTGAGATTGCACCCCTCGCTTATATGCGTGGTCGTACCCTCGAGGATGCCTTTGTTATCCTTGATGAGGCACAAAATACAACCATCATGCAAATGAAGATGTTCTTGACCCGTCTTGGTTTTAATTCTAAGATGATTGTCAATGGGGACATGAGTCAGATTGATTTGCCACGTCGTGTTAAATCAGGCCTTGTCGATGCTATGGAGAAATTGAAGGGAATCAAGGCTATTGATTTTGTTCACTTCTCTGCTAGCGATGTCGTACGTCACCCAGTTGTAGCTGATATCATTAATGCCTATGAAAAAGATGCACCTAAGCTTGACTTTGAGGAAAAAACAGAGGAAGCAAACAAGGTTGAAGAAGAAGCAGCGTCAGGATTGACCGAATACCCAGTTATTGGTGCTGAGGATCTTAAAAAATAAATAGCTAAAAAGAGGTTTGAGAGTGGTATTCTCAGCCTCTTTTTCCTTTACAGTCATGTCATTAGCTTTTCCCCTAGTTTTGGTAAAATAGTATTGAGTAACAGGCCAGTAAGGGGGGAGAGGTATGACTAAAGCAAAAAAATGGAAGATTGCTATCATTGTATTGCTTGGATTTGTTGCGACAGTCTTGATAGCCATAGGAGAGGGAAGATTTTGGAAGTATCAAGAGAACTATATTCCAGACGGTACTTATTAGATGATAAAATACGAGACTAAATCGGCATATTCCAATGAATTGATAAATCGGACTAAGCGGGGAGAGAATAATGATAGCTTATATGAGGATTTTATAGTAGTTGAGAATATGAAATCTCAATTTTATTATGTTTTTTATGGGGATGGGGAACCTTCTGTCTCACCATTTGAGCACGATGAAAAGCTCCCACAGACTTTTGACCCACGTACAGGGACTTTAAAACAGGATTTAACAGTCTCTGAATATAAAGCTCTAGTGATGTCTCATATTGATAAGATTTCTAAAAAGGGAGAGGAGTATTCAAGAGTAAAAGAAGTATCTGTCCAAAGGTGTATAGACGATTATAAAAAAATGTTGAAGCAAAAAAGAACTTATGAAAAGCTCCCTAATGGTCTCGTTCTGACTGTTTATGCTAATGATGGACATATTGAGTCGCGTAGAACTTTTAAACGATTGAGCTCAGAAGAAGCCAAAGAGGTCAAAAGTGGTTATGATTGGGATTATGAGTATGCCTTGAAGCATTATAAATACAGGGAGCATTATGGGGATTATGCCATCTGGCGTTGAACCGCTTACCGAGCAAGTACCTCTTTACTATCGGGAATCATAACCTAATGTTTTATTAAAAAACCTTACAGTCTTTATGATAATTGTCAAATACTATTTCACCATTTATTTTGGTACAATAGAACGGTAGACCAATAAAAAAGGAGATTATTATGAACCAGCAAGAGTGGATTGAGTACTTTGAATTAGTCAACGGTCGCAAACCAACTCCCGCAGAGTTAGCTCAAGCTCAGGCAGCAGGCGAGTTTATCCTTGAACGACCTAACGTCTTTGGCTCAAATGGACAGGTGACGGAGCAAAGACCGATTAAGCCAGCTGAACCTGTGATAACGATGACGCAGCAGCCACAGTTTGCCCAAACAACAGCAACCTTCCAACAAGTCGTACCTGCTAAAAAAGGTATGTCTAAGAAAACTAAGATTATTTTGGCATCAGTCTTTGGTTCCTTGGCAGCGATTTTACTTATTATTGGGGGCTACTCACTATGGCGCTACCAATCAGGTAAGATTGCGGATGGAACATATGAGGTAGTTAGTTTTTCTTATTACAATGAAGATAAGAATAGAATGGTCGACGGCATTAAAGAATACAAGGATGAAGACACAAAATTGTTAGATTTTTTAGTTGTAAAGAAAAATCAATCTAATCATTACAATTATTTAGAAAGCGATGGGAAGTCTTCAATTAGCCTAATTCAGAACGAGAAATCGATCCCTCAGAAATTTGATCCTTGGAACAGAACTCAAAGTCAAGTACTTAGTGCAGATGATGTTAAAGATCTTGTCACTGACTATATGAAAAAAATGTCTAAAGAGTATTCTTTCTACTCAAAAGATGATGTTAAGAAAACTGTAAAATCAGCAGTTAGTGAATATAAGGATACTCTTAAAGAAACACGCACTTACGTAAAACATGGCGATGAATTTACGCTTAATATTTATGATAAAAAGGGTAAGTTAAAAATGACTACTACCTATAAGCTAATGAGCCGGGAAGATGGTGAAGAACGTAAGGATGATTATGATGATGCCGTTAAGGATTACAAGAAAGACTTAAAAGAGATTAGTGACAAGTATGACGAATATAGTGACTACGGTTACGGTTATGGCTACGATTACGGCTATGGTTATGGTAATGACTATGGTGATACCTATGGCGGATATAATGACGGTAAGAATAGTGGATCAAAATCAGATTCAAGTGATAGTAGTAAAAAATCTAGTGATAAGATTTAATCACCCAATGATATAAATGAGTAAAGTGGTACAAGAAGGGAGAGTTGATTCTCCAGTTTGGTACCGCTTTATTTTTATGAAAATAGTCAAATAGCCTTGGAGTCTTTTTTCTGGTAGAATGGATGTATCAATGAAAAAGGGGACTTTTATGAACGAAAAAGAGTGGTTAGATTATTTCGAAACAATCAATAATCGTAAGCCGACAGAGGAAGAAATCCAACAAGCAAAAGCTAATGGGGAATTTATTTCTCAAGAGTCTAAGAACGAGGGTGTTAATCTACAGAAAGCTCAGTTGAGTGACCAAGTGACACAAGCCGTTTCACAAGTTGCTCCTGTTAAGACAGGCTTGTCTAAGAAAGCTAAAATTATTATTGCTTCTGTAGTGGGGGCGATTGTTCTAGTGGCACTTTCATTTAGTGGTTATGCGTTTATGCACCTGCAAGGTGGTAAAATACCTGAAGGAACCTATTTGCTTGAAACTTATCGCTTTTACCATAAAGATAAGAAGAAAATGGTTGATGGTATGGAATCTTTCAAGGAAAGTGGCCTAGAGGCTCATGATTTTGTTAAAGTCAAAGGTAACAATGTTAAATTTTATTTTTATACCTTAGCTGGCGGGAACAATCTGGTTGACTTTACAGACTATGATACTGACGAAGCATACCGTCCAGATGTTTGGTCTGGAACGCTTAAACCAACCATGTCACTATCTGAATATACCAAAGTCATTGACCAAGCAGTAGATAATCAATACAAAATAAGTGAATATCGAACTAAGGCTGATAACGATGAAAGTAAAAAGATTTACGTTAAATCCTATAAAGAATCTCTTGAAGAAACTGTTCGATACAAGGTTAAGGGTAATAAATTAATCGTCACAACTTATAATAAGAAAGGCAAACTTATAGAAGAAAGAAGCTTCAAACGCCTATCAGAGGGTGACGTGAAGAAATTAGATTATGACTATGAACGTGATGTTAGAGCTGATAAAAAGCTCTTTCAAAACTAGTAATGTTTAAAACCAGCCTAGCTGGTTTTTTTAGTGTCCAAAACGTGCTATAATAAGATGTTATATCATCAGTGTTAGCCCATTTGTTAACACATGAAAGGAAATTAAAATGACAAAAACATTCTACATCACAACACCTATCTATTACCCATCTGGTAAATTACATATTGGTTCTGCTTATACAACTATTGCTTGTGACGTCTTGGCACGTTACAAACGTATGATGAACTATGATGTCTTCTACCTTACTGGGCTTGATGAACACGGCCAAAAGATTCAACAAAAGGCTGAGGAAGCAGGTATTACACCACAAGAGTATGTGGATGGTATGGCTGTTGGTGTTAAGGACCTCTGGCAACTTTTGGATATCTCATACGATAAATTCATCCGTACGACTGATGATTACCATGAAAAAGTTGTTGCTCAAGTTTTCGAGCGTCTTTTGGAACAAGGAGATATCTATCTTGGTGAATACTCAGGTTGGTATTCAGTTTCAGACGAAGAATTCTTCACTGAAAGTCAGTTGGCAGAAGTTTACCGTGATGAGCAAGGGAATGTCATTGGTGGGGTAGCTCCATCAGGACACCAAGTAGAATGGGTATCTGAAGAATCTTACTTCCTTCGTCTCAGTAAATACCAAGACCGCTTGGTAGAATTTTTCAAATCGCATCCTGATTTCATCACTCCGGATGGTCGCCTTAATGAAATGCTTAAAAACTTCATCGAGCCAGGTTTGGAAGACTTAGCCGTGTCACGCACAACCTTCACTTGGGGGGTTAAAGTCCCATCCAATCCTAAACACGTGGTCTACGTCTGGATGGATGCTCTTCTCAACTATGTGACTGCTCTTGGTTATGGTCAGGATGAGCATGCTAACTTTGACAAGTTCTGGAACGGAACTGTCTTCCACATGGTCGGAAAAGACATCCTTCGCTTCCACTCCATCTACTGGCCAATCCTCCTCATGATGTTGGACATTAAATTGCCAGAACGTTTGATTGCCCACGGTTGGTTTGTCATGAAAGACGGTAAGATGTCTAAGTCTAAAGGAAATGTGATCTATCCAGAAATGTTGGTAGAACGTTTTGGTCTTGATCCACTCCGTTACTACCTCATGCGTAGTCTTCCTGTCGGTTCAGATGGTACCTTCACACCAGAAGACTATGTGGCTCGTATTAACTACGAGTTGGCTAATGACCTTGGAAACCTCCTCAACCGAACAGTTGCCATGATTAACAAGTATTTCGGTGGTCAAGTGCCTGCCTATGTTGAGAACGTTACAGACTTTGATGCTGATTTGGCTAAGGTTGTGGCTGAAAATATCGAAGAGTTCCACAAACAAATGAACGCTGTAGATTTCCCACGTGCCTTGGACGCCGTTTGGAACATCATTTCACGTACCAATAAGTATATTGATGAAACAGCTCCATGGGTTCTCGCCAAAGAAGATGGTGACAAGGAACAATTGGCAGCAGTTATGGCTCACTTGGCTGCTAGTCTTCGTGTCGTTGCCCACCTCATTCAACCATTCATGATGACCACTTCAAATGCCATTATGGAACAGCTCGGATTGTCAGGAGCGTTTGACCTTGAAAATCTTGAACTTTCAGGATTCCCAGAAAATGTGACAGTCATTTCAAAAGGAACTCCAATCTTCCCACGTCTGGATATGGACGAGGAAATTGCCTACATCCAATCTCAAATGAACGCAGGCAAACCTCAAGAGAAGGAATGGAACCCAGAAGAGGTTGAACTTAAGTCTGAAAAAGACCAAATCAAATTTGATGACTTTGACAAGGTTGAAATCCGTGTCGCTGAAGTTAAAGAAGTAGAAAAAGTCGAAGGTTCAGACAAATTGCTTCGCTTCCGTCTTGACGCTGGTGACGGTGAAGATCGTCAAATCCTCTCAGGTATTGCTAAATTCTATCCAAACGAACAAGAATTAGTCGGCAAGAAACTTCAAGTCGTGGCTAATCTCAAACCACGTAGGATGATGAAGAAATATGTCAGCCAAGGTATGATTCTTTCCGCAGAACATGACGGCAAACTCACTGTCTTGACAGTAGATTCATCGGTTCCAAACGGAAGTGTGATTGGGTAAAATATCATAAAAAATAGTTTATCAATTTTTTGAATTGGGAAACTGTTTTTTACTAATCTTCGGTTGTGAGTAAAGCGCTTGAAACACATCTTTGTTGAGTGCTTGGAAGTTTTGCTTCCTTAAAACCGGAAATCATCTACTCTTAAGGGAAGTCTTAAGAGGACCTAGTGTATAAAAAAACGAGTTCAGTCGAACTCGTTTTTTTATACACTATATTTCAATAAATGCTTAATGCGTTCCACACTTTCATCAGGACCATAGGCATCTGGGTATCGGTCTAGTTTACTGATAGCGTCAAGGTCCGCTTGGTCTAGGTGGAAGTTAAAGCTATCAAAGTTTTCCTTCATGCGTTCGAGATGAGTACTTTTAGGGATGGTCAGAATGCCTTGCTGGGTTTGCCATCTGAGGATGACCTGAGCAACTGTCTTGCTATGTTTTTCAGCGATAGCAGTTAGAGTTGGGTCCTGAAAAATACCATCCTCTCCTCTATGAAAAGGAGCCCAGGCTTGCGTTAGGGTGCCAAATTCCTTATCAGCTTTCTGGATTAGTTTGTGTTGTTTATAGGGATGCAACTCGATTTGATTGACTGCTGGAATTACAGGTGTCTGCAAGGCAAAATCCGTCAAACGCCCTGTTGAGAAGTTAGAAACACCAATGGCTCTAATAAGTTCTTCATGCTTAAGCTCAATCATAGCACGCCAGGCACCATGTAAGTCGCCAAAAGGTTGATGAATCAAATATAAATCAAGATAGTCAGTATCTAGTTTGCGAAGTGTTTCTTTTAGGGCTAATTTGGTATCTTCGTAGCCAAGCTGGCTAATCCAGGCTTTACTAGTCAGGAAAATATCCTCGCGAGGGATACCGGATGCCTTAATAGCACGTCCCACGGCTTCCTCATTTCGATAAAGACTAGCAGTATCAATCAATCGAAAGCCTACAGAAAGAGCATCTTCAACGGCTTTTTGACATTCTTTTTGATCGAAAATTTGCCAGACACCAAAACCAAGCACAGGTATTTTGATGCCATTATTAAGTGTTTGAAATTCCATTTTCTTCTCCTTAGTGGTGGGGTAGTAAGCTATCCTGAATTTCCTCGATAAATGCTTGAATAATTGCGGATTGTTTCTGTTTATTATTGGTCACAAAACCCAAGGTGTGCTTTGGACTGTTCTTCAGTGGAAGTAAAACAATTTGGTCCTTAATGAAACTATTAACAATACCGAGGCCAGAAGCGTAACTATCTGAGGCACAGAGTAAATTCATGACACTGCCTCGGTCATTACTGTAAATCACTTGTTGGTCAGGCAGAACCTCGAGAGGATCTTCGTCAAAATGGATTCCAGAGCTTTCTTGACGAAAGCGGACCTGTGGGTATCCCTCTAAATCTTTGAGGTTGAGGGATTTTTTGTGAGCTAGGGGATGTTGGCGACCTAAGAAAATCTTAGTTTCAAACTCTCCGAGTGGGGTGAAAGTCAGATCCATGTGTTGGAAACTGCGTTCTAGGATATGGTCGTTGTCTTCATCTAGATAAATAATCCCCAGGTCACTTTCGAAGCTTTCAACGCTTTTGAGAATCTTCCTAGTCGTTGTTTCAATCAGTTGAAATTCTTGATAATCACTACGAAAACGTTGGGCAATGTGAGCCATAGGAAGTGATAAGAAATCGTAGTGGTGACTGGCAACAGTGAATGATTTCTTGAATGATTTACGGTAGCGTCCCTCTAGGAGATCTAACTCTCCAAGAATACGTTTGGCGTATTTGAGAAAATCATGACCGTCATCAGTTAGTTTGGCTCCTGTATTGGAACGCTCAAAGAGTTGGACGCCAAGTTCTTCCTCTAAGTCACGGATGGATGCTGAGAGATTAGGCTGAGTCAAAAAGAGTTTTTTAGCAGCCTTACTAAAAGACCCTGTTTCAGCGATAGTCTGAACATAGCGACATTGTTGAAAATTCATAAGCATCCCCTTTGAAAAAATATGATTGTAGGTCATATTATAACAAAATGAGAAGTCTAAAATCAGCAAAATTCTGATAGGAATAGATGAAGACCTGATATGAAATTTCTATGATTAAATCGTTTTAGGAGTAATTATGGAAATTGAGATAAGTCGTAAGAAAGCAGTTCTGATAAATGAAAAACTGCATCCACAGGTTAGACACTGAAAATCTAACTTGTGGGATGCAGGTTGAAATATTAATCATTAAGATATCTAATGGCTTTCAATTTTTTAGGACGAATGAGGAAGAGTCCTAGGGCAATTAAAGGTAGCCAGAAAATGAAATTCCAGATACTTGTAGCTGGTGCAGCCTGTGTTGATTGCGAGAGAAGAACACTGGCAAAATCAACCAAACAGTGCAGAATAATAGTCCACCAGAGGCTACCAGTACGTAGGTAAATAGCAGCAAAGAATATTCCTATAGCTGTCGCATAATAAACTTGGAACAGGGTAGCATTCAAGGGTTGATGAGTGAGATTCCCGAGATGGGCCAAACCAAAAGATAAGGCAGACAAGAGAACGACTCCTAAAACCTGTTTTGAAGATCTAATACCATCTTGGAAGGCGAGTTTAAGGAAAAGTCCACGAAAAAAATATTCCTCAAAAAACCCGGCTCCTAAGGCAATAACCAAGGCAGTTCCTATCATATGAGGTGCTTTACTGATCCCCAAAGCAACCGCAGAAACATAGAAGAAATCTGCCAAAAGAAGAAACCAACAAACCCCTAAGGTTTCAGACCAACGTATCTTTTTAGTCGATTTGATCTTTAATCCAAGGCGTCTCTGTACGAGGAAATAGTATAGACACATAAGGCCAAGCGTTTTAATGAGATAACCAATATTCTCAGGCAGAGGCCTAAGAATCAAACGCAGTACAAGGTTCGCTAAAATAATACTAATCCCAAGAAGGATCAGCAATCTCATTTCTTTTTTTGTCATTGAAAAGTCCCCCAACTTTCTTAACATTTTTTTCAAGCATACGACGAAAAACATTTAAAGTCAAGGTCTTGAAGGTGTTTTTTTATGTGTTTTTAGTTATGAAGAGGCCAGTTCTTGATGACCTGTTTCTAATAGGAAGCCTATTCTATCGTTGAAACGGTTTATTATGAGAAATAAATGAACAGCTATAAGAAAGTATTAAGTAAAAACTCTTTAAAAGCCTTACGAATTACACTAAATTGTAAAGAAATGATTAAAATATAACAAAAGTGTGTCAAATTTTAAAAACGTGTAGCAAATATATAATATTTTTTTCAGAAAACTATTGCTAAATTTAAAAAATCACGGTAGTATATTAGGCGGTGAAGAATTAGGTTAAAAATGTTAACCAAGAAGGAGAAAGTGTAAATGAAAGTCAATCCATTTAAAACAACATTGTATTCAAGCGTATTGCTTGCAGGACTCGCGGCTACAAGTGTAGCAGCTGCAGATGAAGCTAAAGATGTAACAGCAACTACTGATGCTGATGCAACCGTATCAAATACGGCTGCAGAATCAAGTGCTAATCTTGTTAAGACAACAGGTGATGCAGCAGTTGTTACTACAGTACCTGGAACAGAAGAAAAAACTACTACTGAAACAGATACTACTGTAAAAACAACAACTAAAGCTATTGCTGAAGTTTCAAATCCTGACTTCGATAACGCTGTTAAAGATGCAACAATGACTGCAGCAGCATCAAAAGATTCTGCTGATGTTAAAGCTGTCCAAGATCAAGCAGCTAGAGATGCTCAAGAAGCTTCAAATACAGTTGTTTCTGAAAATAAATTGACTCGTGAAGAAGCTGATGCAGCTCTTACATCTGCTAAAGCAAATGTTGTTGCAACAGGGGGATTCACAGCTACAGAAGAAGCAGGTGTTAAACACACTAGCGTTGAAGCTGCTAACAATGACAACAAAGTTCAAACAACAGCTTTGACAACTGCGGTTTCAGAATATAAACAAAAACTTGCAGATTACAAGACACAATTGGATAAATACTACCAAGACGTTCTTGCTTATGCTACTTGGGAAAAATCATACAAAGAGTACACTGGTGGAACAACAGCTCGTCTTTTGACAAAAGGCTTGGCTGAAAATGCTACTGGCTTGATTTATAAAACAGAATCTGATGCTACTATGACTGTTGAAAACTCAGCAGGTTCTGTTGACTACTTGGATAAAACAATCCAATCAGGTCATTCAGTAGATGAAATCCTTGAACAATTCAACACATCTCGTTACATTCCAAGTGACTTCAGTGCAGCTAACGGTACACAATACACTATCAATGCTGACGGTGAATACACTGAAGATGTATGGTTGAAGATGGCTACGGGTCAAACATTGACTGTAACATACAACAACCTAAACGGAACATCATTCAATGGTACTCCAGTTAAGAAAATTGTTGCAACTTACACTTTGGTAGAAACACCAAGTACAGATGGTTCAGCCATTGTTAAGTTGTACCACGATCCAACTAAGACACTTTTCATTGGTTCACAAACTGACGACACTAATAAAAAACTTCACGTTAAGATGAACTTGAACTTCTTTGATTCTGAGTCATCTGTGACACCACTTGATTTGTCTAAGAACGGTTCAGTTTTGAGTATCTCTTCACTTAACCACTGGAACACTGAGCTTGGAAACCACATTGAAAAAGTTGGTTTGAATGGTAATGAATACGTTCAAATTCCTGGTTCATCTATCACTTTGCATGAGGATGGTTATGCTTATGCAACAAACGATAACGAATTTGTGGCTAACGGTTCACGCTTTAACAGTGATCCAACAGTGGATCCAACAACTGGTGAAGTCACAGATGAAGGTTGGGATGCGATTAACTCAGACGGAACGCCTCGTACGAAGAATGCCTACTATGGTGCTGCTGCAACAATCTTCAAGGGTGAACCAATGGACTTTATCGCAGGTGGAAATAACCTTAATGTTCCAATCGCTTATTGGTTTGCGACAGATTCATCTGTAATTGTTCCTGAATTGCCAGAAGAACCAAACAAACCAGTTCTTCCAAATACTGTTTCAGCAAAAGTTACTTACCACAAAAACTTTGTATCTGTTGAAGAAACAACTGAGAAACCAAAACCTCAAGTACCAACAACTCCAGCAGAACCAACTCCAGGTAAACCTGTAACATCAACATCAGTACCTGTAAAAGAAGAAGCTCCAACTCTTCCAGCTACTGGTGAAAAATCAACAGCAGCTTCTGTAGCAGCAGGTGCAGCTATGGTGACATCAGCTTTGGCTTTGTTCGGTATCTCAACTTACAAACGTAAACACTAAGATAATACCTCAAAAGCTAGGAAATTTTCCTGGCTTTTTTGTGCACTTATATTGTATATTCAAGGCCTCCATTTTCCAGAAAAACTGCGAATAGATAGGTGGAGGTAAAAATGAAGAAAAAATTACTAAATTGTCTCTTACCGCTAGCTTGTCTAGCGACTGTTTCGGTTTCGTGTGGCAGCTCTGCTCAGGCGGCTGTTCTCGGGGATGACTACCCTTCCTCTTGGAAATATGGTGGTTTCGGCGTGGACCCTTGGACCATGTATTGGCGTCAGTGTACGTCCTTTGCAGCCTATCGCCTCAGTAACACCAATGGTTTCACTCTGCCTGTAGGTTATGGAAATGCCATCACTTGGGGCAGTATTGCACGTGCCAACGGTCACCGTGTTGACATGAACCCTGCCGTAGGGAGTATCGCCTGGTTCTCAGCTGGTGTCAATGGAGCAGGTCACATGGGACATGTCGCTTGGGTTGCGGAAGTTCGTGGTGATCAGGTGACCATTGAGGAGTACAACTACGATGCAGGTCAAGGGCCTGAGAAATATCACAAACGTAGTTTCCACAAGAGTCAAGTGTCTGGTTATATCCATTTTAAAGACCTCGAACCAGGGGCTCAAAATGGAAATCCTACTAACTCTTCTTTCAAAGTTGGTGATACGGTTCGCTTCACAGGAACTTTCCGTGTAACATCTATAGTAGGAAATAACATCACTAGTCAAGATTTAGCTGGAGGTACACCAACCAAACACAATATCGTTGATCCTGGACCCGTTCTTGAAGTTGATGGACAAGGCAATCCTACTTCAGACCAGTACCTCAATCCTGGTGAGACCTTTACTATTCCAGGTAACTTCAAAGTACTAGCCATTGACCCACCAAGTGATGGTGTCCTTATCCAAATCGGAAATCGCAAAACTTGGGTAATCCAGTCTGTCCTTGAAAAGGTTTAAATCTATTGAACAATCGTGAGAATGGTTGCTATTTTGAGGGGATTAAATCATAATGTACTGACCCCAAAAGTTAGACAATTAATTTAAGCAAAGGATTTAGTTCTGTATCGCACAGGACTAAGTCCTTTTCTACCATTTGTCAAGTATATCAAGGTATTTGCCGAAAAATAGTTTGACTTTCATAGTCAAACTAAGGAAATTGTCTTTTTTTGAACTAAAGTTTAGTGTAAAAAGTGTACACTAAACCAACACCTTATCTGGTGATTTTTTTGATAAGGCGTTACAATAATATGGCATAAACAATTTTACTGATTTTGGGTAGCAGTATAACCATAAAACATCTCAGACTTCAGAATGCCAAAGA
>NZ_KV810655.1:0-11304 GCF_001812855.1 Streptococcus sp. HMSC072D03 | reverse complement strand
GGTGATAAATAAAGCTTTTGAGTGCTTGCTGGAATGGCAAACCCTGTCACATCTGTGTAGCACTTTTCCATTGGCTTTGATGCTTCAAACTGGCGTTGAATGAGATTCTCTGCTTTCATACCAACCTCTCCTTGGTATGAATAATACTTACGTTTACGACGAATTCGAGCACTTAAACCAAGAGCCTTCATCAGACGTTGCACTTTCTTATGATTTACCATAAAGCCACGTTTTCTCAATGCGAGAGTGATGTGACGATAGCCATAATTCCCTTGTATTCAGTAAAAATAGCTTGAATTTCAGCTTTGATAGTTTGGCTCTTATCCGTTTGATCCAGCTGTTTTAAGTGGTAATAATAGGTCGAATGAGCAAGCTTAATAATCTTTAGAAGATCTCTAAAGTAAACTCTGTTACCAATCCTCGAACAATTTCCGTTTTTCTCTTTGCTCTTTTTCGTCCCTCAATCGGAGTTCTCTCATTTTTTAGAACCGCATTTTCTGCTTGAAGACGTTCTAGTTCCGTCATTTCTTCTAGCTTTTTCTTGTATTGTGCGAGCCAGTTAGGAAGCATCCCTTGATTTGGGAGAGAATATTCGAGAGAAACTCTATCTTGAGAACAGTATTCATGTAGGATTTTATCAATCATTTCTTCCTTTCTAAGTTCATAGATAAGGACTTTATCCTCATAAGTCAATTTCATAATAAAAACACCCTAGAAGTTAGATTTTTTCTGTCTAACTTTTGGGGTGTAGATCATTTCACGGTTGGTTTTGACTAGTTAAGTAAAATCAAGTTAGTCGAAAATAATAAAAATAAAATTTTCTGATAGCTAACATATTCTATTGACCTTGACTAAAAAACAAAGGATGTTTTCTAATTTTTCAACAGTAACAAAAATGCCTATATTATAGTGTTTTTGAACTGTTTTAACTATCTAAAAAGAGTGTTTAAAAATATTTTCAAAAAATATGAAATAAATTAATTGACAAAAAATTATAATAAAGTATAATAGATTGTGTTAGGAAGAGTTTGTTTTTTGGAAGGGTGACTCCCTGATCAAAAAAGACTAGCTTAGAATCTGGAATTCTAAGTTATCAAATTCCAATGTTTCATTGTGATGATTTAAAAAGAGAAGATTTAAACAGCAAAAAAATTAGATTAATCGATTTAAAACATCAGCATCATCGTAGCGGGAGCTAGCGGTATTTTTAATCCGTGTAGAGCTAACGACAGATTCAAAAACAGCAGAATCGGTAGAGACTAATCTTCAAAAGCGAAGAGGGAGAGAAAATAAAGCAGTAACTGCTAATATACCTATCAGAAGGTGGACTAAACCTAATGACTGATAGGTGGTATGTTTTGAGAGTGGCGTTTTTAGCAATACTCTTCTAGGAAATAGTATCTTGTAAGCAGTATGACGTTCTGTGTAAAGAAGCTAGAGGGAAAGCTTCTCAGATTGACTGACTATCAATCACAAGATACTCTTGACCAGAAACCATTTTGAGCCAACACAATTTTGAGTTTGTTGGTACTGAACTGCACCTAGGAAATTGGTGGTTCAATGTTAGTAAATAGAGACTTTAACTTGTAAAAGTCTAAAAATTGTTTTATCTCATTATCAACTCAAGGATTAAGTTTTTAGTGGGATTGAGGAATAAAAGGGTGAAAAGCATATTGGGATGATGCTTCAGTGACGGAATTTGATCAGATGTTTGTGAGAGCATCTGTCTATGCTACATTGACTATTTTTAATGGTTATGTTGGATAGAAACTGTTTTCAAGATCCTGATACCAAGGAAAGTTGGGGGATTTTCCTTTAGGTATCGAGATTGTTGAAAAGAGATCGAATGGACTGAGTGGCACTTGTATCCTAGGTTAAGCTATACACCTATAAACCTAAGTTTCCATACAGCAGGGAGCAAGTTTCAGTTTGAATGGGGGATGCATCTAGAGTAATCTAGATGTTTTTTTATTTTGTGAATTCTTTTACGAATAAGTAAGAGAGTGCACGAAGGAGAGAGTCATGTTAATTGCAAAAAATCAGGAGGGAAACCTCGTTTTAGCTCTAGAAACCTGTTTGAAACGTAAGGAATCCTATAGCTGTCCTGGATGCCAGGGAGTTGTCCTATTGAGGCATGGCCAGGTAATGTGCCCACATTTTGCTCATAAATCTTTGCAAGATTGTCAGTTCTTCTCGGAGAATGAATCGGCTCAACATTTATCGCTTAAGGCAGCCTTATATAAATCTTTGGTTAATCATGGTGAAAAAGTAAGTATTGAAAAGGTTTTGTCCGAGTTGGGGCAAATTGCAGATTTATTTGTTGGCGATTCCCTGGCTCTAGAAGTTCAGTGTTCTCGTTTATCCCAGCAACGTTTGAGAGAGAGGACATGTGCCTATCACCAAGCAGGTTACGAAGTGCGTTGGCTTTTGGGTGAGGAACTCTGGTTGAATGGACGTTTAACAGACCTACAGCGGGACTTTCTCTATTTTACGGCTAAGATAGGATTTCACCTATGGGAGCTTGATTGGAAGCGAGAGGAAATTAGACTTAAGTATCTCATCTATGAGGATATTTTTGGGAAAGTCTATTATTTAACTAAGGCCTGGCCACTAACCGAAAATCTCATGACAGTTTTACGTTTTCCTTATCAAGCAGAGAAGGTTGAGACTTATAAAGTAACTCAGCGAAAGAGGGTCTCACATGTGATTCAACGAGAATTAATGGGGAAAAATCCAAGGTGGATGAGAAGGCAGGAAGAAGCCTATCTTAATGGAATGAATTTATTATGCCTGTCTGATCAGGATTTTTCCCCACAAGTAAGATTTCCTGAATCTAAGCAGGGCTTTGTACAAATTAGACAGTCACTTGAAGGTTTTGAAAAGCTTTTTATGCAATATTATCGAAAAAGGCATTTTTCTTATCGACAAACTCTCTACCCTCCCACCTTTTATGCTAAAATAGTAAAGAATAGATACAATTAAGGAGAATATTATGTCAGACAATCGTGCTCATTTAGAAGAGAAATACACATGGGATTTGACGACCATTTTTGCGACAGATGCAGATTGGGAGACTGAATATGAAAGCACTGTTCAGGATTTGAAGAAGGCTAGTGCTTATGCAGGTCATCTCTTAGATTCTGCTAAGAACTTGCTTGAGGCAACTGAACTTTATATGAGTCTTATGCGTCGCTTGGAGAAAATCTATGTCTATGCGTCAATGAAAAATGACCAAGACACAACAGTAGGTCTTTACCAAGAGTACCAAGCTAAGGCCTCAAACCTTTACTCACAGTTGAGTGAAGCCTTTGCTTACTTTGAGCCTGAATTTATGGCCTTGGATGATAAGAAATTAGCTGAATTTAAAGAACAAGAGCCAGGTCTTGGACTTTATGATCACTATTTCGAACGTCTTTTGGCAAACAAGGACCACGTTCTTTCTCAAGAAGCTGAAGAGCTCTTGGCAGCAGCCGGTGATATTTTCAACGGCCCAACGGATACCTTCAATGTCTTGGATAATGCTGATATCCTCTTCCCATGGGTATCAGATGGTCAAGGGGATGTGGTTGAGTTGACACATGGTAACTTTATCACTCTCATGGAATCTAAGGACCGTGACATTCGTAAGGGAGCTTATGAAGCGATGTACGGTACTTATGAGCAGTTCCAACATACTTATGCACAAACACTCCAAGGCGTTGTCAAGGTTCACAATTACCAAGCCAAAGTTCGTCACTATAATTCAGCACGTCATGCAGCACTTGCGGCTAACTTTATTCCAGAGAGTGTTTATGACTCACTCTTGGAATCAGTGAACAAGCATTTGCCACTTTTGCATCGTTACCTTGATTTGCGTAAGAAGGTCTTGGGGCTTGACGAGCTTAAGATGTATGACGTCTATACACCACTTTCTGAGACTGAAACTGCTCTTACTTATGAAGAATCCCTCAAGAAAGCAGAAGAAGTCTTGGCAATCTTTGGTGAAGAGTATAGTAAAGGGGTTCATGCAGCCTTTACGGAACGTTGGATTGACGTTCACCCTAACAAAGGAAAACGTTCAGGTGCCTACTCAGGTGGTGCTTATGATACCAATGCCTTCATGCTTTTGAACTGGCAAGATACTTTGGACAATCTCTTTACCTTGGTTCACGAGACTGGCCACAGTTTGCATTCAACGTTCACACGGCAGACTCAACCATATGTTTACGGAGATTACCCAATCTTCTTGGCGGAAATTGCGTCTACAACCAATGAAAATATCTTGACAGAAACGCTTCTTAAAGAGGTCAAAGATGACAAGACACGTTTTGCTATTCTTAACCACTATCTGGATGGTTTCAAGGGAACTGTCTTCCGTCAAACACAATTTGCCGAGTTTGAACATGCTATTCATGAGGCAGATGCATCTGGTCAAATCTTGACAGCGGACTTCATGAATAAGCTTTACGCAGACCTCAATGAGAAATACTATAACCTTAAAGCTGAAGATAACTACGAAATTCAGTTTGAGTGGGAACGTATTCCGCATTTCTACATGAACTACTATGTCTACCAATACGCTACAGGATTTGCTGCGGCAAGCTACTTGGCTGAAAAAATTGTTCACGGTACTGAAGAAGATAAAGAAGCTTACCTTACTTACCTTAAGGCAGGAAGCTCAGACTATCCTTTGGAAGTCATCAAGAAAGCTGGTGTTGATATGACCAATACCGACTACTTAGATGCTGCCTTCAAAGTTTTTGAAGACCGTCTCGTTGAATTGGAAGTCTTGGTTGAAAAAGGTGTTCACCTTTCGTAAAAAGAAGTTACCATATGAGAGAATCATTCTGAATCAGGATGATTCTTTTTATGTCTAAAAAACGAACGTTTACTAAAATAAAAGCTCTAATTGATTTGGAAATGAGTTAATGAGCATATTTATAGCCCCTAGTTTATATTCATGATAGACTAAAAACCTAACGTTTTATGTTTTATAAGTGAACAATGTTCAGAAATAGAAAGTAGGTTTTTGTGAAAACAACCAATCGTTATCTTGTAGCAACGTGTGGTGTCTTACTCCATCTCATGTTGGGGTCTACCTATGCTTGGAGTATCTATCGTAATCCTATTATGGCCCAGACTGGCTGGGATCAATCTTCAGTTTCTTTTGCTTTTTCATTGGCTATCTTTTGTCTAGGGCTTTCTGCAGCTTTCATGGGACGTCTGGTTGAAAAATTTGGTCCTAGAGTGACTGGAAGTATGTCGACCGTTCTCTATGCTGGGGGTAACATTCTGACAGGAGTTGCCATTGCTCATGGAGAGCTGTGGATGCTTTATCTTGGTTATGGTATTCTTGGTGGTCTAGGACTGGGTGTGGGTTATATTACGCCTGTTTCAACTATTATTAAGTGGTTTCCCGATAAGCGTGGACTTGCGACTGGCCTTGCCATTATGGGCTTTGGCTTTGCCTCGCTGTTAACCAGTCCCATTGCTCAATATCTGATTCAGGTACGTGGTGTTGAGCAGACCTTTTATATCTTGGGAGTCGTTTATTTTGTTGTTATGCTTTTTGTCTCACAATTCATTAAACGACCAAGTGTAGAGGAAGCACAACTGTTGGCTGACAAGAGTCCGAACCGTCAGGTTGCTAATTTGAGCAAGGGAGTTACGGCTAATGAGGCTCTGAAATCATCAACTTTCTACTGGTTATGGCTTATTCTGTTTATCAATATTTCATGTGGCTTAGCCCTTGTCTCTGCTATTTCTCCAATGGCTCAAGATATGGTTGGGATGTCAGCGGAATCAGCGTCAGTTGTTGTAGGTGTTATGGGAATCTTTAATGGTTTTGGTCGCCTTCTGTGGGCAGGCTTGTCGGATTATATTGGACGTCCGAAGACTTTTATTCTCCTTTTTGTGGTTAATATTGTCATGGCCATCCTCCTAATTGTCCTGCAAGTGCCACTTGTCTTTGTGGTTGCGATGGCTGTTCTGATGACTTGCTACGGGGCAGGATTCTCCTTGATTCCTCCATACCTTAGCGATATCTTTGGGGCAAAGGAGTTGGCTACCCTTCATGGTTATATTTTGACTGCCTGGGCGATGGCGGCCTTAGTGGGGCCAATGCTCTTATCCGTAACCTACGAATTGACAAAATCATACCAGATGACCTTGCTTGTTTTCATAGCTCTTTACGTGGTGGCTTTGGTCATTTCCTACCTCTTGAAAAAGAGGGGGTTACGTCAAGTAGCTTAATGATGACGTTTTGATTTATAGATAAGAAAAATCTCTAGCACTCGCTAGGGATTTTTTATATAATAAAACACATGGTTAAATCATATAGTAAAAATGCAAATCACAACATGCGACGTCCTGTAGTCAACAAGGATATCGTGGACTACATGCGAACGCATCTTCAGGAAAATAAAGGGCATTTGGCTGAACTGGAGGCCTTTGCTCGTAAGGAAAATATTCCAATTATCCAGCACGAAGTAGTTGCTTATTTCCGATTTTTGTTGCAGACCTTGCAGCCTAAGAAAATCCTTGAGGTAGGAACAGCTATTGGTTTTTCAGCCCTTCTTATGGCTGAGTATGCACCTGATGCTCAGATTACGACGGTTGATCGTAATGAAGAAATGATTAGCTTTGCCAAGGAAAATCTAGCCAAGTATGACAGTCGCAAACAAATTACCTTGGTCGAAGGAGATGCAGCAGAAGTTTTGCAAGATTTGGACACTGACTATGATTTTGTCTTTATGGACTCAGCCAAGTCTAAATATATCGTCTTTCTGCCTGAAATCCTAAAACGTCTCAAGGTAGGTGGTGTCATCGTCTTTGATGATATCTTCCAAGGGGGCGATATTGCCAAAGACATCATGGAGGTTCGTCGTGGTCAGCGTACGATTTATCGTGGCTTGCATCGTCTTTTTGATGCGACCTTAGATAACCCTGGATTGACTGCTAGTTTGGTCCCTATGAGTGACGGACTTCTTATGCTTCGGAAAAATTCTGAAAATATTATCTTACCAGATTAAGCATTATTTAAGTAAGTGTGGTATAATAACAGGGATATTGACAATTTAAGGAGTAGATAGAATGGCTAAAGAAAATGAAAACCTTGAGTCAACAGAAGAAACTGTTGAAGAGGTTGTAGCAGACAAAGACGCAGAACAAGAGCATCTTGATCGCCAAAAAGAAGAAGAGGAAAGCATCGCCCTCGCCAGTGAAAAAGCGAAAGAAAAAGCAAAACGTGCTAAAACTAAAAAGACACGTGATGCTGGTAAACCAAGCTCAGGTGGTCGCTTCCTTGGAGGTCTTGCCCTTGTAGCTGTTTCAGCTCTCGTTGGTGCAGGTGCTATGTATGTTTCTCTAGGTAACAAAACAACTGAAGAAACAACTTTGGTATCTATGAAAGGTGATACTGTTACTGTCGGTGATGTTTTTGATTCACTTAAAGGTAGCAGCCAAACACAACAAAGTGTTTTGAGTGCAACTTTGCAAAAGGCTCTTGAAAAAGAATATGGTAGCAAGGTCAGCAAAGAAGACGTTGACAAAGCTTATAAGCAAGCTTCAGAACAATACGGAGATCAATTCTCACAAGTACTTGCAGCCTATGGTCAAACAGAAGAGTCATACCGTACTCAAATCCGTACACAAAAATTGGTTGAGTACGCTGTTAACCAAGCCGCACAGAAAGATTTGACGGAAGCAAATTACAAGGCTGCCTATGATAACTACACACCGAATACAGAGGTGCAAGTGGTTTCAACTACTGATAAAGCAGTGGCAGATAAAGTAGACTCTGAAGCTAAGGCAGAAGGAGCAGATTTCTCACAAGTAGCTAAAGATAACAGCTTGGAAGTGACTTCTAAGACAGTTAACTCAGCTTCTCAAGACTTTCCAGCAGATGTTTTGACAGCAGCCTTTAAACAAGATGCTAATGCCGTTTCTGACGTAGTGACTGTTTCAAACAGCTCAACTGGTGCTGCAACTTACTACATCGTCAAAACTGTTTCAAAATCTGAGAAAAATGCAGATTGGAAAAACTATAAGGATGATTTGACTAAGGTTATCATCAATGGTAAGAAATCTGATACTAACTTCACTAACTCAGTGATTGCTAAGGTCCTTAAGAAATATAATGTTAAAGTTGTAGACAAGGCCTTTAGCGCAATTCTTGACCAGTATGTGACTGGTTCTGGAGCTTCATCAAGTTCATCATCAAGCTCTAGCAAATAAATCACATGATAGAGTTGATAATGCTATTATCAGCTTGACCTAAGACCTAAAACACGTTAAAATGGAGAGTGGCTGAAAGTTCTAATATCATGACATTTTTAGCCTTCCCTTTGAGATTGGTAATCATCGCTTCTGATACAGAAAAATGGCGGTCGTTGCGAGCCATGGACGAATCTGGTTACTTGCTACTCAAAGTTCACAATTAAAGACAAATAAGAATGACAAGTTCATTGAATGAAGGTGGTACCGCGGTTCACGTCGCCCTTCGTTTAGTGGACTTGTCTTTTATTCTTTGGGTATTTCGCTGTGTGTCGCTATCGACTATGTGGAAATGCTCGAGAATAGCTCAAAATAAAAAACAATTAATTAAGGAGAAACAATGAAACAACTTACTTCAGCACAAATTCGTCAAATGTGGCTTGATTTCTGGAAATCAAAAGGTCACGCTGTTGAACCATCAGCTAACTTGGTTCCAGTTAACGATCCAACCCTTCTTTGGATTAACTCAGGGGTTGCCACTTTGAAAAAATACTTTGATGGCTCTGTGATTCCTGAAAATCCACGTATCACTAACTCACAAAAGGCTATCCGTACCAACGATATCGAAAATGTTGGTAAGACAGCTCGTCACCACACAATGTTTGAAATGCTTGGTAACTTCTCAGTTGGTGACTACTTCCGTGATGAAGCCATCGAATGGGGTTATGAGCTTTTGACAAGCCCAGAGTGGTTTGATTTTCCAAAAGACAAACTTTACATGACTTACTATCCAGATGATAAAGATTCATACAACCGTTGGATTGCTTGCGGTGTTGAACCTAGTCATTTGATTCCAATTGAAGATAACTTCTGGGAAATCGGTGCTGGCCCTTCAGGACCAGACACTGAGATTTTCTTTGACCGTGGCGAAGACTTTGACCCTGACAATATTGGTATCCGTTTGCTTGAAGAAGATATTGAAAACGACCGTTACATTGAAATTTGGAACATCGTTTTGTCACAATTCAACGCAGATCCAGCTGTTCCACGTTCAGAATATAAGGAACTTCCTAATAAAAACATTGATACGGGCGCAGGTCTTGAACGTCTTGTAGCCGTAATGCAAGGGGCTAAAACAAACTTTGAAACAGACCTCTTCATGCCTATCATTCGTGAAATCGAAAAAATGTCTGGTAAAACTTATGATCCAGATGGTGACACAATGAGCTTCAAGGTCATCGCTGACCACATCCGTTCATTGGCATTTGCCATTGGTGATGGTGCCCTTCCAGGTAATGAAGGTCGTGGTTATGTCCTTCGTCGTCTTCTCCGTCGTGCCGTAATGCACGGCCGTCGTCTCGGCATTTCTGATGCTTTCTTGTACAAACTTGTTCCAACTGTTGGTCAAATCATGGAAAGCTATTACCCAGAAGTTCTTGAGAAGAAAGACTTTATCGAAAAAATCGTTAAACGTGAAGAAGAAACCTTTGCACGTACCATCGATGCAGGTTCAAGCATGCTTGACGAGCTTCTTGCTAACCTTAAGAAATCTGGTAAAGATACGCTTGAAGGTAAAGATATCTTTAAACTTTACGATACTTATGGATTCCCAGTGGAATTGACAGAAGAGTTGGCTGAAGATGAAGGCTTCAAGATTGACCATGAAGGTTTCAAAGCTGCCATGAAAGAACAACAAGAACGTGCGCGTGCTAGCGTGGTTAAAGGTGGTTCTATGGGTATGCAAAATGAAACCCTCGCCAACATCACTGAACCATCTGAGTTCTTGTATGAAGCGGAAACTGCTGAAAGCCGTTTGAGCGTTATCGTTGCTGATGATGCTCGTCATGATAGTGTTAACTCTGGTCAAGCACTCCTTGTCTTTGAAAAAACACCATTCTACGCTGAAATGGGTGGACAAGTAGCAGACCACGGTACGATCTCAGATGCAGCTGGTACTGTTGTTGCGCGTGTGGTTGATGTTCAACGTGCACCAAATGGACAAGCCCTTCACACTGTTGAGGTTGAAGGTGAACTTGTTGTAGGTGCTAACTATAAACTTGAAATTGACCACACACGTCGTCACCGTGTTATGAAGAACCACACAGCAACTCACCTCTTGCATGCTGCTCTTCATAATATTGTTGGTGATCATGCTGTTCAAGCGGGTTCTCTTAATGAACAAGAATTCTTGCGTTTCGACTTCACTCACTTTGAGGCTGTAACTCCAGAAGAATTGCGTGCTATCGAAGAACAAGTCAACGAAGAAATCTGGAAAGCAACTCCAGTAACAACTATTGAAACAGACATTGACACTGCTAAATCAATGGGAGCTATGGCCCTCTTTGGCGAAAAATATGGTAAGAATGTTCGCGTCGTTTCAATCGGTGATTACTCTGTTGAGCTTTGTGGTGGTACGCACGTTGCCAACACTGCTGAAATCGGTATGTTCAAGATTGTCAAAGAAGAAGGTATCGGTTCAGGAACACGTCGTATCTTGGCAGTGACATCACGTGAAGCTTACCTTGCTTACCGTGAAGAAGAAGATGCCCTTAAAGCAATCGCAGCAACACTTAAGGCACCACAATTGAAAGAAGTACCTAACAAGGTTGCTAGCCTTCAAGAGCAGTTGCATGCCCTTCAAAAAGAAAATGCTGCTCTTAAAGAAAAAGCAGCAGCAGCAGCAGCTGGTGATGTCTTCAAAGACGTTAAAGAAGCTAACGGTGTTCGTTACATCGCTAGCCAAGTAGAAGTTTCTGACGCAGGTGCCCTTCGTACCTTTGCTGACCAATGGAAACAAGCAGACTACTCTGACGTCCTTGTCCTTGCAGCTCACATTGGCGAAAAAGTTAATGTTCTTGTAGCAAGCAAGTCTAAAGATGTTCACGCAGGTAATGTTATCAAGGTCCTTGCACCAATCGTATCTGGTCGTGGTGGTGGTAAACCAGATATGGCCATGGCCGGTGGTAGCGATGCCAATGGTATCCAAGATCTTCTTTCAGCAGTAGCAGAACAGCTTTAAGATGTGATACAATAGAAGAAACTTGAAAAGATAGGATGAAAATCCTATCTTTTTTTCTTGTCTTACGAAAACCACTAGCTGTGCTAGTGGTT
>NZ_KV810654.1:0-1130 GCF_001812855.1 Streptococcus sp. HMSC072D03 | reverse complement strand
TAGCAGGCTAAGCCTGCTTAGAGTTTTTGATGCAAAGGAAGGGTCTTCTTATATAAAATGTATAAAAATAGCTTTTTTTGACTATTATTCTGTTAAAATCATATTAACTGTATATTAATTGTATTATAATTATGATATAATATTTTTAAACTTTTGAATAAAGGAGAGTCTCTTGAACATAAAAGACAGCATTGGACTAAGAATCAAAACTGAGCGTGAACGTCAGCAGATGTCACGTGAAGTACTATGTTTAGATGGTGCGGAGTTGACTGTTCGCCAGTTAATTCGCATTGAAAAAGGGGAATCTCTCCCGTCTTTAGATAGACTATCTTACATCGCAAAACGTCTAGGAAAAAATATGGCCGATTTATTGGATCATGACAATATTACCATTCCTGACGAATATTATGAGATGAAGAATCGTTTGATTAAGTTTCCAACGTACAGAAATCCAGAAAGAATAAAGGCTAAACTTGCCTTAATTGAGGAAGTCTATGAGAAATTCTTTGAACTTCTGCCAGAAGAAGAGTTGTTAACTCTAGATATTTTGGAAAATATTTTGAGTTTTACTAATTGGGAGGAGAGCCCAAAGGTTGAAGAAATATATGAAGACTTGTTTGAACAAGTCAAAAGGAAGAAGAAATTCTCAACTAACGATTTATTAGTTATTGACTATTATTTCTTCCATCTCTATGGAAGAAAACAGTTTGACAAAAAACTTTTTGAAAGGATTGTAAAGAGAGTATTAAATCAGGAAATTTGGACAGACGATGTCTATAATATTGTTTTATTTAATGATTTGATGGCTATCGCTGCTTTGAAGATTTTTCACAATTCCTTTTCAGACTTCTTAACAGTTGTGGATAAAGCATTAGCCGTTATAGAAAAATCACAATTCTATAGCTATAAACCTAGTGTTTTTGTTCTCAAAGCTAAATATGAACTTCTGCATAAGGGAAATAAGAAAAAGGCTGCAGAGAATTACGATAAGGCCATAATGTTTGCTTCCGTTTTAGAAGACTCGGTTTTAGAAGAAAGTATAAAAGCAGGGAAAGCGGCAGATGGTTTATAGAAATGGTGGTGACATAAATGTCACTACTTTTTATTTGAAAAAAACATTAAAAATAGCG
>NZ_KV810653.1:0-15900 GCF_001812855.1 Streptococcus sp. HMSC072D03 | reverse complement strand
TTTATTGTGCACTTATATTGTATATTCAAGGGACAAATTTTGACTGCATTTTTTGTTTTGTGCTAAAATAAGCCTATGGCAAGAATATTAGATAATGATTTACTAGGAGATGAAGAGTATGTTGAGCGTACCCTCCGTCCACAGTACTTTAAGGAATACATTGGTCAAGATAAGGTTAAAGACCAATTAAAGATTTTTATAGAGGCAGCTAAACTTCGTGATGAAGCCCTAGATCATACTCTTTTGTTTGGTCCTCCAGGTTTGGGGAAAACAACTATGGCTTTTGTGATAGCTAATGAGATGGGCGTCAATTTAAAGCAGACGTCTGGGCCAGCAATTGAAAAGGCTGGTGATTTAGTTGCTATACTCAATGACTTGGAGCCAGGTGATATCTTATTTATTGATGAGATTCACCGGATGCCTATGGCAGTTGAAGAAGTTCTTTATAGTGCTATGGAAGATTACTACATCGATATCATGATTGGTGCAGGCGAAACAAGTCGTAGTGTCCATCTAGAGTTACCACCGTTCACATTAGTAGGTGCAACTACTCGAGCAGGTATGTTGTCAAATCCATTGAGGGCTCGCTTTGGGATTAATGGTCATATGGAATATTATGAGCTACCAGATTTGAAGGAAATTATTGAACGTACTTCAGAAATCTTTGACATGACTATAACACCTGAAGCTGCTCTAGAGCTAGCACGTCGTAGCCGTGGGACGCCTCGTATTGCTAACCGCCTACTTAAGCGCGTGAGAGACTATGCACAAATCATGGGTGATGGCATCATTGATGATAAGATTGCAGACAAGGCGTTGACTATGTTGGATGTGGACCATGAAGGACTAGATTATGTCGATCAAAAAATTCTTCGAACTATGATTGAAATGTATGGTGGGGGACCGGTTGGTCTAGGTACCTTGTCGGTTAATATTGCTGAAGAGCGAGAAACGGTAGAAGATATGTATGAACCCTACCTAATTCAAAAAGGATTCATTATGCGTACACGTACAGGACGCGTTGCAACGGTTAAAGCCTATGAACACATGGGGTACGACTACACTCAAGAAAGTTGATAAAAAATCCATCTAAGGTGGATTTTTTGTTTAGTCAAAAAAGAAAAAGAAAAAAACTTTAAAAATCCCTTGCAATGAGTAGGTTCTTTTGTTATTATATTATGGTGCTGTAAATACAGCGCTTAGCTATGATACAAGAGGTTGCGACACGCCTGGTTGCACTGCCACGCAATCCGTGTTGGTTTTCTTGAGGAGCTAGCCTATTATCTTAAATAGACGAAAGAGGAGAAAAAATGGCAAACAAAAAAATTCGTATCCGTTTGAAAGCTTACGAACACCGTACGCTTGATACAGCGGCTGAAAAAATCGTAGAAACTGCAACTCGCACAGGTGCGACAGTTGCTGGGCCAGTTCCACTTCCAACTGAACGTAGTCTCTACACAATTATTCGTGCGACTCACAAATATAAAGATTCTCGCGAACAATTTGAAATGCGTACACACAAACGTCTTATTGACATCATCAACCCAACTCAAAAAACAGTTGACGCTTTGATGAAACTTGATCTTCCAAGTGGTGTGAACGTAGAAATCAAACTTTAATTAAAAGCTTGATTCATTGAGCATAAAAAACGCTCGTTAAAAACTTTTTTGAGCATAAAAAACGCTCATAAAAAACTTTTTGAAAAAACAATAAAGTAAAGGAAATATTTTCTCATGACAAAAGGAATCTTAGGGAAAAAAGTGGGAATGACTCAAATCTTCACTGAAGCAGGTGAATTTATCCCTGTTACTGTCATCGAAGCTACTCCAAATGTTGTGCTTCAAGTTAAGACTGTTGAAACAGACGGTTACGAAGCAGTTCAAGTTGGCTTTGACGACAAACGCGAAGTATTGAGCAACAAACCTGCCAAAGGCCACGTAGCGAAAGCTAACACAGCTCCTAAGCGCTTCATTCGTGAATTCAAAAACATTGAAGGCTTGGAAGTTGGATCAGAAATCACTGTTGACACATTCGAAGCTGGAGATGTTGTTGACGTAACTGGTACTTCAAAAGGTAAAGGTTTCCAAGGTGTTATCAAACGCCACGGTCAATCACGCGGACCTATGGCTCACGGTTCTCGTTACCACCGTCGTCCAGGTTCAATGGGACCTGTTGCGCCTAACCGTGTTTTCAAAAACAAACACTTGGCAGGACGTATGGGTGGCAACCGTGTGACAATTCAAAACCTTGAAGTTGTACAAGTTATCCCAGAGAAAAACGTTATCCTTATCAAAGGTAACGTACCAGGTGCTAAGAAATCTCTTATCACTATCAAATCAGCAGTTAAAGCTGCTAAATAATAAGAAAGGAGAAATCAGTTAAAAATGGCAAACGTAAAACTATTTGACCAAACTGGTAAAGAAGTTAGCACAGTTGAACTTAACGACGCTATCTTCGGTATCGAACCAAACGAATCAGTAGTATTTGATGTCGTAATCAGCCAACGTGCTAGCCTTCGCCAAGGTACTCACGCGGTTAAAAACCGTTCAGCAGTATCAGGTGGTGGACGTAAACCATGGCGTCAAAAAGGAACTGGACGTGCTCGTCAAGGTTCTATCCGCTCACCACAATGGCGTGGTGGTGGTGTTGTCTTCGGACCAACTCCACGTTCTTACGGATACAAACTTCCACAAAAAGTTCGTCGCCTTGCATTGAAATCTGTTTACTCAGCTAAAGTTGCAGAAGATAAATTTGTAGCAGTTGAAGCTCTTTCATTTGCAGCTCCAAAAACTGCTGAATTCGCAAACGTTCTTTCAGCTCTTAGCATCGATTCTAAAGTACTTGTTATCGTTGAAGAAGGAAACAAATTCGCTGAACTTTCAGCACGTAACCTTGCAAACGTAACTGTTGCAACTCCTGCAACTGCAAGTGTACTTGACATCGTAAACGCAGATAAACTTCTTGTTACTAAAGAAGCTATCTCATCAATCGAGGAGGTTCTTGCATAATGAATTTGTATGACGTAATCAAAAAACCTGTTATCACTGAGAAATCTATGATTGCTCTTGAAGCAGGAAAATACACTTTCGAAGTTGATACACGTGCACACAAACTCTTGATCAAACAAGCAGTTGAAGCTGCATTTGAAGGTGTTAAAGTTGCTAGCGTGAACACTGTAACTGTTAAACCAAAACAAAAACGTGTTGGACGTTACACTGGTTTCACTTCAAAAACTAAAAAAGCTATCATCACTCTTACAGCTGATTCTAAAGCAATCGAGTTGTTTGCAGCTGAAGCTGAATAATCAAAGGAGAAATTAACGTGGGTATTAAAGTTTATAAACCAACGACAAATGGCCGTCGTAACATGACTTCTTTGGATTTCGCAGAAATCACTACAAGCACTCCTGAAAAATCATTGCTTGTTTCTCTTAAGAACAAAGCTGGTCGTAACAACAACGGTCGTATCACTGTACGTCACCAAGGTGGCGGGCACAAACGTCACTACCGTTTGATTGACTTCAAACGTAACAAAGATGGCGTTGAAGCAGTTGTTAAAACAATTGAGTATGATCCAAACCGTACTGCAAACATCGCTCTCGTACACTACACTGACGGGGTTAAAGCTTACATCATCGCACCTAAAGGTCTTGAAGTAGGTCAACGTATCGTTTCAGGTCCAGATGCGGATATCAAGATTGGTAACGCTCTTCCACTTGCAAACATCCCAGTTGGTACAGTTATCCACAACATTGAGCTTCAACCAGGTAAAGGTGCTGAACTTATCCGTGCCGCTGGTGCTTCTGCTCAAGTTTTGGGTCAAGAAGGTAAATACGTACTTGTTCGTCTTCAATCAGGCGAAGTTCGTATGGTTCTTGGTACATGTCGTGCAACTATCGGTACTGTAGGTAACGAACAACAATCACTTATCAACCTTGGTAAAGCCGGCCGTAATCGCTGGAAAGGTATTCGCCCAACAGTTCGTGGTTCTGTAATGAACCCTAACGATCACCCACACGGTGGTGGTGAAGGTAAAGCACCAGTTGGACGTAAAGCGCCATCTACTCCATGGGGTAAACCTGCGCTTGGTCTTAAAACTCGTAACAAGAAAGCTAAATCTGACAAACTTATCGTTCGTCGTCGTAACGAAAAATAATTTAGTCGCTTAGCACATAACATCCGCCAACTCGGTAGCACTTCTTAGTGCAAGCCGCTGTGGTACATTCAATTTAAAGGAGAAAACTACAAAATGGGACGTAGTCTTAAAAAAGGACCTTTCGTCGATGAGCATTTGATGAAAAAAGTTGAAGCTCAAGCAAATGACGAAAAGAAAAAAGTAATTAAAACTTGGTCACGTCGTTCAACGATTTTCCCAAGTTTCATCGGATACACTATCGCAGTTTATGATGGACGTAAACACGTTCCTGTTTACATCCAAGAAGACATGGTAGGTCACAAACTTGGTGAATTTGCACCAACTCGTACTTACAAAGGTCACGCAGCTGACGATAAGAAAACACGTCGTTAATAGGAGGAGGACACAATGGCAGAAATTACTTCAGCTAAAGCAATGGCTCGTACAGTGCGTGTTTCACCTCGTAAAACACGTCTTGTTCTTGATCTTATCCGTGGTAAGAACGTTGCTGATGCAATCGCAATCTTGAAATTCACTCCAAACAAAGCAGCACGCATTGTTGAGAAAACTCTTAACTCTGCTATCGCTAACGCAGAAAACAACTTTGGTTTGGAAAAAGCTAACTTGGTAGTATCTGAAACATTCGCAAACGAAGGACCAACAATGAAACGTTTCCGTCCACGTGCGAAAGGTTCAGCTTCACCAATCAACAAACGCACAACTCACGTAACAGTAGTTGTGTCAGAAAAATAAGGAGGTAAACTCGTGGGTCAAAAAGTACATCCAATTGGTATGCGTGTCGGGATCATCCGTGACTGGGATGCGAAATGGTATGCTGAAAAAGAATACGCAGATTACCTTCACGAAGATTTGGCAATCCGCAAATTCATTCAAAAAGAACTTGCAGACGCTTCAGTTTCAACTATTGAAATCGAACGTGCTGTAAACAAAGTTATTGTTTCACTTCACACTGCTAAACCAGGTATGGTTATCGGTAAAGGTGGATCAAACGTTGACGCACTTCGCGCTCAACTTAACAAATTGACTGGAAAACAAGTACACATCAACATCGTTGAAATCAAGAAACCTGATTTGGACGCTCACCTTGTTGGTGAAACAATTGCTCGCCAACTTGAGCAACGTGTTGCTTTCCGTCGTGCACAAAAACAAGCTATCCAACGTGCAATGCGTGCTGGAGCTAAAGGAATCAAAACTCAAGTATCAGGTCGTTTGAACGGTGCAGATATCGCCCGTGCAGAAGGATACTCTGAAGGTACAGTTCCGCTTCACACACTTCGCGCTGATATCGATTACGCTTGGGAAGAAGCTGACACAACTTACGGTAAACTTGGTGTTAAAGTTTGGATCTACCGTGGAGAAGTTCTTCCAGCTCGTAAAAACACTAAAGGAGGCAAATAACAAATGTTAGTACCTAAACGTGTTAAACACCGTCGTGAATTCCGTGGAAAAATGCGCGGTGAGGCTAAAGGTGGTAAAGAAGTATCATTCGGTGAATACGGTCTTCAAGCTACAACTAGCCACTGGATCACAAACCGTCAAATCGAGGCTGCTCGTATTGCCATGACTCGTTACATGAAACGTGGTGGTAAGGTTTGGATCAAGATCTTCCCACACAAATCATACACTGCTAAAGCTATCGGTGTACGTATGGGTTCTGGTAAAGGGGCACCTGAAGGTTGGGTAGCACCAGTTAAACGTGGTAAAGTAATGTTCGAAATCGCAGGTGTTTCTGAAGAAGTTGCACGTGAAGCGCTTCGTCTTGCTAGCCACAAATTGCCAGTTAAATGTAAATTCGTGAAACGTGAAGCAGAATAAGGAGAAGACATGAAACTTGAAGAAATCAAAAAGTTTGTTGCTGAGCTTCGTGGCTTGTCTCAAGAAGAGCTTGCTAAAAAAGAAAACGAACTTAAGAAAGAACTTTTCGACCTTCGTTTCCAAGCTGCAGCAGGTCAACTTGATCAAACTGCCCGTTTGAACGAAGTGAAAAAACAAATTGCACGTGTTAAAACTGTGCAATCTGAAATCAAATAATAGATTGGGAAAGGAGCAATTCTAATAATGGAACGTAATCAACGTAAAACCCTTGTTGGACGCGTAGTATCTGACAAGATGGATAAAACAATCACAGTTGTAGTTGAAACTAAACGTAACCACCCAGTCTATGGTAAACGTATCAACTATTCTAAAAAATATAAAGCACATGATGAAAACAACGTTGCTAAAGAAGGCGATATCGTTCGTATCATGGAAACTCGCCCACTTTCAGCTACAAAACGCTTCCGTCTTGTAGAAGTTGTGGAAGAAGCTGTTATTATCTAATAAAACTAAAAGGAGACAATTGAAATGATTCAACAAGAAAGTCGCTTAAAAGTTGCTGATAATAGCGGTGCTCGTGAAATCTTGACTATCAAAGTTCTTGGTGGTTCAGGACGTAAATTCGCTAACATCGGCGACGTTATCGTTGCAACTGTTAAACAAGCTACACCAGGTGGAGCTGTTAAAAAAGGTGATGTTGTTAAAGCTGTTATCGTTCGTACAAAAACTGGTGCTCGCCGTCCAGACGGTTCATACATCAAGTTTGATGACAACGCTGCAGTAATCATCCGCGATGACAAAACTCCTCGTGGAACTCGTATCTTTGGCCCTGTTGCACGTGAATTGCGTGAAGGTGGATACATGCGTATCGTATCTTTGGCGCCAGAAGTACTTTAATCTGAATTAACACAAACTTAGTCCCCTGATATGTTCAGGGTGCCCATTAGGGCGTAAGAAATAATAGGAGAAATACTCAAATGTTTGTAAAAAAAGGCGATAAAGTTCGCGTTATTGCTGGTAAAGACAAAGGAACTGAAGCAGTAGTTCTTAAAGCTCTTCCAAAAGTAAACAAAGTTGTTGTTGAAGGTGTTGCAATCATCAAAAAACACCAAAAACCATCAGCTGAAAACCCTCAAGGTGCTATCGTGGAAAAAGAAGCACCAATCCACGCTTCAAACGTTCAAGTTCTTGACAAGAACGGTGTAGCTGGACGTGTAGGTTACAAAGTTGTTGACGGCAAAAAGTTCGTTACAACAAAAAATCAGGCGAAGTGCTTGACTAATCACGAAGGAAAGGAGAAAGTATTAAATGGCTAACCGTCTTAAAGAAAAATACACTAACGAAGTAATTCCAGCTTTGACTGAAAAATTTAACTATTCTTCAGTTATGGCTGTGCCAAAAGTTGATAAAATCGTTATCAACATGGGTGTTGGTGAAGCTGTAAACAACGCTAAAACTCTTGAAAAAGCTGCTGCTGAGTTGGCACTTATTTCAGGTCAAAAACCATTGATTACTAAAGCTAAGAAATCAATCGCTGGCTTCCGTCTTCGTGAAGGTGTAGCGATCGGTGCTAAAGTTACCCTTCGTGGTGAACGCATGTACGAATTCTTGGATAAATTGGTATCAGTATCACTTCCACGTGTTCGTGACTTCCATGGTGTTCCAACTAAATCATTTGATGGACGTGGTAACTACACACTTGGTGTTAAAGAACAACTTATCTTCCCAGAAATCAACTTCGACGATGTTGATAAAGTACGTGGTATGGATATCGTTATCGTAACTACTGCTAACACTGACGAAGAAGGTCGTGAATTGCTTAAAGGCCTTGGAATGCCTTTTGCAAAATAATCTAGGAGGTAAATAAATTGGCTAAAAAATCAATGATTGCTAAGAACAAACGCCCTGCGAAGTTCTCTACGCAAGCTTACACTCGTTGCGAACGTTGTGGACGTCCACACTCAGTTTATCGCAAATTTAAACTTTGCCGTGTTTGCTTCCGTGAATTGGCTTACAAAGGTCAAATTCCAGGTGTTACCAAAGCTTCTTGGTAAAAATATGATGTATTCAAGTTGGTTTATCTAATTTGAATGTATTAAACACAATCTGAGCCTAGCTCAATCATTAACTAGCAAGTGAATTATTCAAACTACTAGTAAGAGGAGAAAATATAAAATGGTTATGACTGACCCAATTGCAGATTTCTTGACACGTATTCGTAACGCTAACCAAGCTAAACACGAAGTACTTGAAGTACCTGCATCAAACATTAAAAAAGGTATTGCTGAAATCCTTAAACGTGAAGGTTTCGTAAAAAACGTTGAAGTTATCGAAGATGACAAACAAGGTATCATCCGCGTATTCTTGAAATACGGACAAAACGGTGAACGTGTTATCACTAACTTGAAACGTATCTCAAAACCAGGTCTTCGTGTTTACTCTAAACGTGAAGATGTTCCTAAAGTTCTTAACGGACTTGGAATCGCGATCATCTCTACTTCAGAAGGTCTTTTGACTGACAAAGAAGCTCGTCAAAAGAACGTTGGTGGAGAAGTTATCGCTTACGTTTGGTAAGAAGCTGATACTAAGCACTTATCTCAAATGATTTGTGCGAGTTTCGTTGATTATATTCGATGAGACTCATCCCCGTGAAAACTAGTCACTTTGTGGCTTGATAATCTAACAGGAGAATTAAATACTATGTCACGTATTGGTAATAAAGTTATTACTTTGCCTGCTGGTGTTGAAGTAACAAACAACGATAACGTTGTTACTGTTAAAGGACCTAAAGGCGAACTCACTCGTGAGTTTAACAAAAACATTGAAATCAAAGTTGAAGGCAATGAAGTTACACTTCACCGTCCAAACGACTCAAAAGAAAACAAAACAATCCACGGTACTTCACGTGCAAACTTGAACAACATGGTTGTTGGTGTTTCTGAAGGTTTCAAAAAAGAACTTGAAATGCGCGGTGTCGGATACCGTGCGCAACTCCAAGGAACAAAACTTGTTCTTTCAGTTGGTAAATCTCACCAAGACGAAGTTGAAGCTCCAGAAGGTATTACTTTTGAAGTACCATCTGCAACTTCAATCGTTGTAAGTGGTATTAACAAAGAAGTTGTTGGTCAAACAGCTGCTTACATCCGTAGCCTTCGTTCACCAGAACCTTACAAAGGTAAAGGTATCCGTTACGTTGGTGAATACGTACGTCGTAAAGAAGGTAAAACTGGTAAATAATAGGATTTTATCCTTGTGGCAATTCTTTTTGGATTGTCTCTTTACCAAAAGCTCTCATGAGCAAGCATTATAATTAAGAGGTGAAAATTGTGATTTCGAAACCAGATAAAAACAAACTCCGCCAAAAACGCCACCGTCGCGTTCGCGGAAAACTCTCTGGAACTGCTGATCGCCCACGTTTGAACATTTTCCGTTCTAATACAGGCATCTACGCTCAAGTTATTGATGACGTAGCGGGTGTAACGCTCGCAAGTGCATCAACTCTTGATAAAGAAGTTTCTAAAGGAACTAAAACAGAACAAGCCGTTGTTGTCGGTAAACTTGTTGCTGAACGCGCAGTAGCTAAAGGTATTTCTGAAGTGGTGTTTGACCGCGGTGGATATCTCTATCACGGACGTGTTAAAGCTTTGGCTGACTCAGCTCGTGAAAACGGATTGAAATTCTAATAGGGAGGACACTTAATAATGGCATTTAAAGATAATGCAGTAGAACTTGAAGAACGCGTAGTTGCTATCAACCGTGTTACTAAAGTTGTAAAAGGTGGACGCAACATGCGTTTTGCTGCTCTTGTTGTTGTTGGTGACCGTAATGGTCGCGTAGGATTTGGTACTGGTAAATCTCAAGAGGTTCCAGAAGCTATCCGTAAAGCAGTTGAAGCAGCTAAGAAAAACCTTATCGAAGTTCCTATGGTTGGTACAACTATTCCTCACGAAGTTCGTTCAGAATTTGGTGGAGCGAAAGTATTGTTGAAACCAGCTGTTGAAGGGGCTGGGGTTGCCGCTGGTGGTGCAGTTCGTGCCGTCATCGAATTGGCTGGTGTTGCTGATGTAACATCTAAATCACTCGGTTCAAACACTCCAATCAACATCGTTCGTGCGACTGTTGAAGGATTGAAACAACTTAAACGTGCTGAAGAAGTTGCGGCTCTTCGTGGCATCTCAGTATCTGACTTGGCATAAGAAAGGAGATAACAATGGCTCAAATTAAAATTACTTTGACTAAGTCTCCAATCGGACGCAAACCAGAACAACGTAAAACAGTTGTTGCTCTTGGACTTGGTAAATTGAATAGCTCAGTTGTTAAAGAAGACAACGCTGCTATCCGTGGTATGGTCAACGCAGTATCTCACTTGGTAACTGTAGAAGACGTTAAATAAAAATTGATTTAAGTCGTGAGGGTTTCCTTGCGACTTAAACTGAATTTCATGTATAGGCGAGTTTCTAATTAAGCTACCTTACTTGGTTAGAGGCGCTAGCATTTTACAAAAAGAGGAGAAAATAATAATGAAACTTCATGAATTGAAACCTGCTGAAGGTTCTCGTAAAGTCCGTAACCGTGTAGGTCGTGGTACTTCATCTGGTAACGGTAAAACTTCAGGCCGTGGTCAAAAAGGTCAAAAAGCTCGTAGCGGTGGTGGCGTACGTCCAGGATTTGAAGGTGGACAAACTCCATTGTTCCGTCGTCTTCCAAAACGTGGATTCACTAACATCAACGCTAAAGAATACGTACTTGTAAACCTTGATCAATTGAACGTCTTTGAAGATGGTACAGAAGTAACTCCAGCAGTTCTTAAAGAAGCTGGAATCGTTCGTGCTGAAAAATCAGGCGTTAAAGTTCTTGGTAACGGCGAATTGACTAAGAAATTGACTGTTAAAGCAGCTAAATTCTCAAAATCTGCTGAAGCAGCTATCACTGCTAAAGGTGGTTCAATCGAAGTCATCTAATGAGGGGTAACTCATTATGTTCTTTAAACTATTAAAAGACGCATTGAAAGTCAAAAACGTTCGTAATAAGATTTTATTTACAATCTTCATTATTTTCGTTTTTCGTGTAGGGACTCATGTAACAGTTCCTGGTATCAATGCGGAAAGTTTGAAACAATTAAGTGATTTACCTTTCTTGAACATGCTTAACTTGGTGTCTGGTAATGCCATGAATAACTTCTCTATCTTCTCGATGGGGGTTAGTCCTTACATTACAGCATCAATCATTGTCCAACTTTTGCAGATGGATATTTATCCAAAATTTGTAGAGTGGGGCAAACAAGGGGAAGTTGGTCGTCGTAAATTGAACCAAGCGACTCGCTACATCACTCTTGTTTTAGCCTTTGTTCAATCGATTGGTATTACAGCAAGTTTTAATACTCTCTCATCAATTTCATTGGTTAAAACACCAAATGTTTCAACCTACCTATTGATTGGGACAATTCTAACTGCTGGTAGCATAATTGTGACATGGCTTGGTGAACAAATCACAGATAAAGGTTTTGGTAATGGTGTGTCAATGATTATCTTTTCAGGGATCATTGCTTCTATTCCAAAAATGTTCTCAACAATTTACGAGGATTTCTTTGTCAACGTTCGTTCAGGAGAATTGACTCGTTCATATATCATAGTTGCTTTGCTAATTGTGGTAGGTTTGGCGATTGTCTTCTTTACGACATTTGTTCAACAGGCAGAATATCAAATTCCAATTCAATATACTAAATTGGTTCAAGGGGCTCCAACGAGTTCTTACCTTCCATTGAAAGTTAATCCAGCTGGTGTTATTCCCGTTATCTTTGCTAGCTCGATTACAACAATTCCTAGTACTATTCTTCCATTCTTCTCGAAGGTTACATGGTTATCACACTTACAAGGACTACTCTCGTATAATACGCCTAGTGGAATGATTACTTACGCAATATTGATTATCTTGTTCTCATTCTTCTACACATTTGTCCAAGTAAATCCTGAAAAAACTGCAGAAAATCTTCAAAAGAATGGGTCTTACATTCCTAGTGTTCGTCCAGGTCGTGAGACTGAAAAGTATATGTCTTCATTGCTTAAGAGATTGGCAACAATCGGGGCTGTATTTCTCGCGTTTATTTCATTGGCTCCAATTGCGGCTCAACAGTTTATGCACCTTACAAGCTCAATCGCGCTTGGTGGTACATCTCTCTTGATCTTGATTTCAACTGGTATCGAAGGTATGAAACAACTCGAAGGTTACCTATTGAAACGTCAGTACGTTGGATTTATGAATCTTGAAGACTAAGTCTTCTCATGAACAATTGAGAGGGAAAGAAAGGTTACTTTCTGTCCCTTCTCTTTTGTTTTTTGATAACTCTACCAATGTTTTTAAACTTTGATAGAGTTATTTGAAAACAAAAATAAGGAGTTCGTAAGATGAATCTTTTAATTATGGGTCTACCAGGTGCTGGTAAAGGGACTCAAGCTGCAAAAATTGTTGAAGAATTTGGTGTAGCTCACATCTCAACTGGTGATATGTTCCGTGCTGCTATGGCTAACCAAACAGAAATGGGAACTTTGGCAAAATCATTCATCGATAAAGGTGAATTGGTACCAGATGAAGTGACAAACGGAATCGTTAAAGAGCGTTTGGCTGAATCTGATATTGCTGAAAAAGGTTTCTTGCTAGATGGTTATCCACGTACTATTGAGCAAGCTCATGCATTGGATGAAACATTGAAAGCACTTGGTATTAAACTTGACGGTGTAATCAATATTGAAGTTAATCCAGAGAGTTTGGTTGAACGTCTTTCAGGTCGTTTCATTTGTCGCTCATGTGGTGCAACATATCATAAAGTATTCAACCCAACTAAGGTTGAAGGAACATGTGATGTTTGTGGCGAACATGAATTCTTCCAACGTGAAGATGACAAACCTGAAACTGTTAAACGTCGTCTTGACGTAAACATTGCTCAAGGTGAGCCAATTATTGCACATTATCGTGAGCTTGGTCTTGTATCAGATATTCAAGGTAACCAAGATATCGATGATGTATTCGCTGATGTTAAAAAAGCGATTGCAGCAATTAAATAATTATATAATCTTACTTGCGTATCAGACTTAAGCATGTTATAATACTTTAGTCTGACTTATAATTGTTACCTCTGTGCTCAGAGGAAATCAAATCGAAATTTTAGGGGGTACTTTTGCGTGGCAAAAGAAGACGTGATTGAAATTGAAGGTAAAGTTGTAGAAACTATGCCTAATGCTATGTTTACTGTTGAATTGGAAAATGGACACCAAATTTTGGCGACAGTTTCTGGTAAAATCCGTAAAAACTACATTCGTATTTTGGTCGGTGACCGTGTGACTGTTGAAATGAGTCCTTATGATTTGACACGTGGACGCATCACATACCGCTTTAAATAATCGAAATAATTGGAGGGATTAAAACATGAAGGTAAGACCATCGGTTAAACCAATTTGCGAATACTGTAAAGTTATTCGTCGTAACGGTCGTGTTATGGTAATTTGTCCAACAAATCCAAAACACAAACAACGTCAAGGATAATATAGAAAGGAGAAATCATGGCTCGTATTGCTGGAGTTGACATTCCAAACGATAAACGTGTAGTAATTTCACTTACTTACGTATACGGTATCGGACTTGCAACATCTAAGAAAATCTTGGCTGCTGCAGGCGTTTCTGAAGACATCCGCGTTAAAGATTTGACAAACGATCAAGAAGACGCTATCCGTCGCGAAGTGGATGCAATCAAAGTTGAAGGTGACCTTCGTCGTGAAGTTAACCTTAACATCAAACGTTTGATGGAAATCGGTTCATACCGTGGTATCCGTCACCGTCGTGGACTTCCTGTCCGTGGACAAAACACTAAAAACAATGCCCGCACTCGTAAAGGTAAAGCTGTTGCGATTGCAGGTAAGAAAAAATAATTAAAATAAAATAGGAGGTAAAAACATTGGCTAAACCAACACGTAAACGTCGTGTGAAAAAGAATATCGAATCTGGTATTGCTCACATTCACGCTACTTTCAATAACACTATTGTTATGATTACAGATGTGCATGGTAACGCTGTAGCATGGTCATCAGCTGGTGCTCTTGGTTTCAAAGGTTCTCGTAAATCTACACCATTTGCTGCACAAATGGCTTCAGAAGCTGCTGCTAAATCTGCACAAGAACATGGTCTTAAAACAGTTGAAGTAACTGTTAAAGGTCCTGGTTCAGGTCGTGAGTCTGCTATCCGTGCTCTTGCTGCTGCAGGTCTTGAAGTAACAGCAATCCGTGATGTAACACCTGTACCACATAATGGTTGTCGTCCTCCAAAACGTCGTCGTGTGTAATCTTTAATAACAATAGTACACAAGGTTCGTTTCGAGGGAGTATAATAAATGATTGAGTTTGAAAAACCAATAATAACAAAAATTGATGAAAATAAAGATTACGGCAAATTTGTCATCGAACCACTAGAACGTGGTTATGGTACAACTTTGGGTAACTCTCTTCGTCGTGTACTTTTGTCATCACTTCCAGGTGCTGCCGTAACATCAATTAAGATTGATGGAGTACTCCACGAATTTGATACCGTACCAGGCGTCCGTGAAGACGTGATGCAAATCATCCTTAATATTAAAGGACTTGCTGTAAAATCTTACGTCGAAGACGAAAAAACAATTGAACTTGATGTTCAAGGTCCAGCTGAAGTTACTGCTGGAGATATCTTGACTGATAGCGACATTGAAATTGTTAACCCTGATCATTATCTTTTCACTATCGCTGAAGGAGCTTCTTTGAAAGCGACTATGACAGTAGCTACAAACCGTGGTTATGTTCCAGCAGATGAAAACAAGAAGGATGATGCACCAGTGGGAACATTGGCTGTAGATTCAATCTACACACCAGTGAAAAAAGTCAATTATCAAGTTGAACCTGCCCGTGTAGGTAGCAACGATGGTTTTGATAAATTGACAATCGAAATCATGACAAACGGAACAATCATCCCTGAAGATGCCCTCGGTCTCTCGGCTCGCGTTTTGATTGAACACTTGAACTTGTTTACTGACCTTACTGATGTTGCTAAAGCTACTGATGTAATGAAAGAAACTGAAAAAGTGAACGATGAAAAGGTGCTTGACCGTACCATCGAAGAACTTGATTTGTCTGTACGCTCATATAACTGTTTGAAACGTGCCGGTATTAATACCGTTCATGATTTGACAGAAAAAACTGAGCCTGAAATGATGAAAGTCCGTAACCTAGGTCGTAAATCTCTTGAAGAAGTCAAAGTTAAGTTGGCTGATCTTGGACTTGGACTCAAAAACGATAAATAATAATATAGGAGGATAACATGGCTTACCGTAAACTTGGACGCACAAGCTCACAGCGTAAAGCGGTTCTTCGTGATTTGACTACAGATCTTATCATTAACGAAGCAATCGTTACAACTGAAGCACGTGCTAAAGAAATCCGTAAAACAGTTGAAAAAATGATCACTCTTGGTAAACGTGGTGATTTGCACGCACGTCGTCAAGCAGCTGCATTTGTACGTAACGAAATTGCATCTGAAAGCTATGATGAAGCAACTGATAAATATACATCAACAACTGCTCTTCAAAAACTTTTCTCAGAAATCGCACCTCGTTATGCTGAACGTAACGGTGGATACACTCGTATCCTTAAAACAGAACCACGTCGTGGCGATGCTGCCCCAATGGCAATCATCGAACTTGTTTAATTTTTATCAATTTTGTTGAGTGTTATGATGATGGAATAGCTTAGCTTTTCTTAGTCTAGCTCTGGTCTACCGCTGGGCATACGCCTAGCGGGAACACTCATCATAAAAATGGGAATAAATAAGCATGTAACGCTTGTTTACGAAAGGTAATACTGTTATTTTTCGTAAGCAGGCGTTTTTTTGGGCTCTTTGTCAACTGTAGTGGGT
>NZ_KV810652.1:0-200 GCF_001812855.1 Streptococcus sp. HMSC072D03 | reverse complement strand
GTGACTCTAACAGACCGTTATTCTCGTTTTCTAAAAATCAAAAAGGTAGCTGTTAAGAAAAGCAAGTTGGTAATAGAAGCTATGGTAAAAATGTTAGAACCCTTGACGAAGTATACAGTAACTCCTGATAGAGGGAAAGAATTCACGTATCATCAGAAATTGAGTGATCAATTGAACATTGAAGTCTATTTTCCTGACCC
>NZ_KV810651.1:0-372 GCF_001812855.1 Streptococcus sp. HMSC072D03 | reverse complement strand
ACCAACTAAACCAACTGAAAAACGTGTTAACAACGTTCCAGTTGAAGTGGAATTCAACTTCACTAAACGTTTGGAAGGTCGTGAGCTTAAAGCTAACGAATTCAGTTTCGTCCTTAAAGATTCAGAAGGTAAAACTCTTGAAACTGTGAAGAACGATGCGGCTGGTAACGTTAAGTTCAAAGCTCTTGAATTCAAGAAAGGCCAAGAAGGCGTTCATAACTACACAGTAGAAGAAGTTAAAGGCACAGACGCAACCGTTACATACGACACAATGAAAGCGAATGTAACAGTTACAGTTAAACACGATGGAACAGCTAAAGTTCTTATCGCGACTGTAGGTGCAATTGCGGACAAAGAATTTAACAACCGTGT
>NZ_KV810650.1:0-20719 GCF_001812855.1 Streptococcus sp. HMSC072D03 | reverse complement strand
GTAGTTTTACCCACTACAGAAATTATAGAGCCGAATTAATAGATTCCCTACCAAAAAAACTGTCAAATTTATTTTTGGCAGTTTTTGGGTTTTTCTATTTTAGATTGGTTTTGTTTACCATCTCCTCTACAAGGATGTACTTTAATTGTCTTAGAATTGCTTTTTTAGGATAAATATATCCTATTTACTGGTTTTCTCGCAAAAAAGTGGTATGATAAATCTAAGGAGGACATTATTATGCAGATTAATCTTGAAAATTTAGTTCCCATTTCTGAAGCCAACCAAAATTTTTCTAAAGTTGCTCGTATGGTCGATAACAAGGGGACTGCAGTAATTCTAAAAAATAATAAGCCTAAGTATGTATTGGTAGAATATGACACCTTAATTAAAAATGAACAAGGTGGGACAGAAGTTGCAGAGCAGGTCACAGTCGACGATGTGGCTAACTCTGTTTTGTCTCGTCATTTAGATGCCTTCAAGGAATTAGCTAAATGAAGCGACTGACAACAGAACAAATCTTAATGCTACATAGTCAGCTTATTATGACTACAGGAGGATTGGATGGCGTGAGAGACAAGGGGTTAGTGGATTCTTCGCTTTCTAGTGCATTTGAAGTTTATTTTGGTGTCGAACGCTATCCAACAATTGAAGAGAAGGCAGCGAGATTGTGTTATTCATTGATAAAAAATCATGCCTTCTTAGATGGGAACAAACGTATAGCAGTTTTTGCTATGCTTGTATTTTTAGAGTTAAATGGTATTATTTTAGACTGTGAGGATGCTGAGATTGTTGATTTAGGTCTTGGTGCTGCAGCGTCCGAGCTAGATTATGAAGATATATTGGAGTTTATACAATCCCATTAATTTACTCTTAATAAGATTGGTAGAAAACCAGAGCATTAGCTCTGGTTTTTTCTATTGCTTTTAATATTTTCATTTGTTAGAATGTAGGTAATGTGCGTGCTTGTCACGCCCTTTTTCTGTGTCTTTTTCGGCTTTAGTAGTTGTCAATAACTATAAAAATCCTAAAGGCATGGTAAATGCTAAAAAGAAAAGGAGAAATTTATGGCTTATATTTGGTCTTATCTCAGGCGTTATCCTAAGTGGCTAGCAATGAATTTTACGGCGGCTATTTTATTTGTTATTGCTAACTTAGGTCTGCCGACGGTTCTTGCCAGAATGATTGATGAGGGGATTAACCGTGGAGATGCTGACAAGCTTTATACCTATGCTTGGGTCATGTTCGGTGTGGTCTTGACTGGGATTGTTGGACGTGTGCTCTTGTCCTATGCGGTTAGTAAGTTGACGACCACAATGGTGCAGGTCATGCGTAATGACATTTACGCTAAGCTTCAGGAGTATTCCCACCATGAGTACGAGCAGATTGGCGTATCCTCTTTGGTAACTCGTATTACATCTGATGCTTTTGTTCTCATGCAATTTGCGGAACAGATTCTAAAGATGGGTGTCATTACTCCTCTGATGATGGTTTCCAGTGTCTTCTTGATTTTGACGACAAGTCCATCTTTGGCTTGGATTGTGGCAATTTCCTTGCCTTTCCTAGCCGTAGTAGTATGGTATGTGGCGGTAAAAACGCGTCCGCTTTCTGAGAAACAACAGGCAACTCTCGACAAGATTAACCAGTACGCTCGTGAAAATCTAACTGGACTTCGTGTCATCCGAGCTTTCGCTAGAGAAGATTTTCAAGAGAAGAAGTTTGCTTCTCAAAATGCTGTCTATGCGGATAATTCAAACAAGCTCTTTAAATTAACTGGTTTGACTGAGCCACTTTTTGTGCAAATCATCATCGCCATGATTGTGGCTATTGTTTGGTTTGCCCTCGAGCCACTAGGTTCTGGGACGTTGGCAATCGGGGATTTGGTTGCCTTTATTGAGTACAGTTTCCATGCACTATTGTCTTTCCTTTTCCTAGCCAACCTCTTTACCATGTATCCTCGTACGGCGGTATCTAGTGAACGTCTGCAGGAGATTATGGATATGCCTATTTCTATTAATCCAAATGAAGACGGGGTGACAGAGACTGAGACTAAAGGATATTTGGAGTTTGACAATGTGACCTTTGCCTATCCTGGTGAAACTGAGAGTCCTGTCCTACACAATATTTCTTTCAAGGCTAAACCAGGTGAAACCATTGCCTTTATCGGATCTACGGGTTCAGGAAAATCATCACTTGTGCAGTTGATTCCACGCTTTTATGATGTAACACTTGGACGCATTCTTGTTGATGGTGTGGATGTCCGTGACTATAATCTGAAGGCTCTGCGTCGTAAGATTGGCTTTATTCCACAAAAAGCCCTGCTCTTTACAGGAACCATCGGTGAAAATATCCGTTATGGTAAGGAAAATGCCAGTCATGAAGAATTGAATCAAGCTACGGATGTCGCTCAAGCTAAGGAATTTATTGACAGTAAGGAAGAACGCTACGATTCTCACTTGGCTGAGGGTGGTAGCAACCTTTCTGGGGGACAGAAGCAGCGTTTGTCAATTGCACGTGCTGTGGTTAAACGTCCCGACCTTTACATCTTTGACGATTCCTTCTCTGCCTTGGACTACAAGACTGATGCAACCTTGCGTCGTCGTCTGAAAGAAGTGACCCAGGATGCGACAGTCTTGATTGTGGCTCAACGTGTGGGGACTATCATGGATGCAGACCAGATTATCGTTCTTGATAAGGGTGAAATCGTTGGTCGTGGCCGTCACGAAGAGCTTATGGAAAGCAATGAGATTTACCGTGAAATTGCTAATTCTCAATTGAATCAAAAGAGTCTTACAGAAGACTAGAAGGAGGTCGAAATGAAGAATAATAAAAAGAAAACAAATCATTCCTCAAGTTTTGGCCGCCTTTGGTCCTACTTGCAGGCTTATCGTTTCCCACTTTACCTAGCCATTTTCCTGAAAATTGTTAGTGTCATCATGAGTGTCCTTGAACCCGTAGTCATTGGTTTAGCTATTACCGAGTTGACTAAAAATACGCTGGCCATCATCAAAGGTGTGGAAGGTGCTCATATCAACGTCTCCTATGTTGGTTTGGTTCTCGTTGTTTATCTCTTGCGTGGTCTTATTTATGAGTTGGCCGCCTACTATTCCAACTATTTCATGACCAATGCTGTGCAAGCAACGGTTCAAGATATGCGAAATGAGATGACTGAGAAAATCAATCGTACTTCAGTGTCATACTTTGATAAGCACCAGTTTGGGGACCTCTTGGGCCGCTTTACAAGTGATGTCGAGACAGTATCTAATGCCTTGCAACAGTCATTCTTGCAGGTTGTTAATGCCGTCTTTACTCTAGCCTTGGTTATTGGAACAGTGCTTTACCTTAACCTTCAATTGGGAGCTATAGTTGTCATCACTATTCCGATTACATTCTTTGGTGCCCGCTACATCATGAGTAAGTCTCAGCCCTACTTTAAACAACAGGCTGATGCCCTAGGTACTCTTAATGGTTTTGTTCAAGAAAATCTGACTGGCTTCAATGTGCTTAAGCTATTTGGCCGTGAGGATAGATCTTTGGATGATTTTAAAGAAATCACAGAAGACCTTCAGAAGGTAGGTTTTAAGGCTAATTTCATTTCAGGACTCATGATGCCGGTTCTTAATGGTTTATCTGACTTGACCTATCTAATTGTCGCTGTTTTGGGTGGTTTGCAAGTCTTGGCTGGTCGCCTGACGATTGGTAATATGCAGGCCTTTGTTCAGTACGTTTGGCAGATTAACCAACCTATTCAGAACTTGACTCAGTTGGCTGGACAATTGCAAAGTGCTAAATCTTCTTTGGACCGTATTTTCCAACTGATGGATGAACCAGACGAGGCTAATGATGCTACTGAAGTGCTTGACGGAGATTTGACTGGCCAAGTTAGCTTTAAGCATGTGGACTTCCAGTATGTGGCTGATAAACCTTTGATTCGTGACTTTAATCTTGAGGTTAATCCTGGTGAAATGGTGGCCATTGTCGGTCCTACCGGTGCCGGAAAATCAACGATTATCAACCTACTCATGCGTTTCTATGATGTGACTGCCGGGTCTATTTCGGTTGATGGTCATGATATCCGTAACCTGTCTCGTCAGGATTATCGTAAGCAGTTTGGTATGGTGCTTCAGGATGCTTGGCTTTTTGAAGGAACTATCAAGGAAAATCTTCGCTTTGGTAATCTTGATGCGACTGACGAAGAAATTGTTGAAGCTGCTAAGGCTGCCAATGTGGACCACTTTATCCGTACCCTACCTGGTGGTTACAACATGGAAATGAACCAGGAATCAAGTAACATCTCACTAGGACAAAAGCAACTTTTGACTATTGCGCGTGCGCTTTTGGCTGATCCTAAAATCTTGATTTTGGACGAGGCAACCTCATCGGTTGATACCCGTCTGGAACTCTTGATTCAAAAAGCTATGAAGACTCTTATGCAAGGTCGAACAAGCTTTGTCATTGCCCACCGTCTGTCAACTATCCAAGAAGCAGACAAAATTTTGGTTCTTAAAGATGGTCAAATCATCGAACAAGGGAACCATGAATCCCTCCTTGCAGATAAAGGCTTCTATTACGACTTGTATAATAGCCAGTTTGCGGAGAAATAAATAGAAAATCCATCAGTTCATAACTGGTGGATTTTTTCTGAATGTGGAGATTAATAAAAGAGACTTCTCCTATAGAGGCAAGTCTCAAAATCAATATTTATTTCTCAGCACGTCGTGTGACGAACATGGCATCTCCGAAGCTGAAGAAGCGGTAGCGTTCTTGGACGGCGTGTTTATAGGCATCAAGAACGAATTCACGACCAGCAAAGGCTGAAACCAACATGACCAAGGTTGATTTTGGCAGGTGGAAGTTGGTTGAAAAGGCATCTACGACTGTGAATTGGTAACCTGGTTTGATAAAGATATTGGTCCAGCCGGAGTCAGCTTGAAGTTGACCATCGTATTTATTGCCGATAGTTTCCAGTGTTCGGATAGAGGTTGTTCCCACAGCAATGATGCGTCCCCCAGCAGCTTTGACACTATTGAGTGTATCGGCAGCGTCTTGGCTGAGGGTGTAAAATTCTGAGTGCATCTCATGCTCGTCGACATTATCGACAGAAACAGGTCGGAAGGTTCCCAGTCCAACGTGAAGGGTGAGGTAGACCAATTTTACGCCTTTTGCTTCAATCTTTTGAAGTAACTCAGGAGTGAAATGGAGGCCAGCAGTTGGAGCAGCGGCAGAGCCATTTTCCTTAGCATAGACTGTTTGGTAACGGTCGCGGTCTTCCAATTTTTCATGGATATAAGGTGGCAATGGCATCTCACCCAAGCTTTCCAAAACCTCAAGGAAGATACCGTCGTAGCTAAATTCTACGATACGGCCACCGTGATCCAGTTCCTCAGTAACAGTTGCGGTCAAGCGTCCATCACCAAAACTGACTTTAGCACCTACTTTAAGGCGTTTGGCTGGCTTGGCCAAAACTTCCCATTGATCGCCTTGGGTATTTTTCAAAAGGAGAAATTCCACATGGCCGTGGGTATCAGGCTTTTCACCATAGAGACGGGCAGGAAGTACGCGCGTATTGTTCATGACCAAGGCATCGCCAGGGTTAAGCTGGTCGATGATGTGGTCGAAGTGGGTATCAGTCATTTCCTTGGTTACAGGATCAATGACCAAGAGTTTAGAGGCGTCACGTTGTTCCAATGGAGTTTGGGCAATCAGTTCCTCTGGTAGTTCAAAATCAAAATCGTTTGTATTCATTTGTTTCCTCGTTTAAAAATTTTCAGCCTTTTTATTATAGCACGATATAGGATGACAGTCATTAAAGGAGTTGAGTGAAAGCGCTTGACAAAAGGTTAAAAAAAGAGATAATAAAGAAAAATGGTATATACCAATATCGAGGTGAATAGAATGAAAAAGATTTTAGTTAAGAATCAAGTTGAGGGAGGCAAAGTTGCCTTTGACCTTCTTAAAGAGAGCCTTGCAGCGGGTGCTCAAACCTTGGGCTTGGCGACAGGTAGTTCACCTATTGCTCTTTACCAAGAGATGGTTGAAAGCGACGTAGATTTTTCGGAGCTTTACAGCGTCAATTTGGATGAGTACGTGGGACTAGCACCAGACCATGAGCAGAGCTATCATGCCTTTATGAAGGCCCAACTCTTTGATGCCAAGCCATTTAAGGAGAGTTTCTTGCCTGACGGTATGGCTGAAGATTTGGAGCAGGCGGCTAAGGATTACGATGACGTCTTGGCACACCATGCTATTGACCTGCAAATCCTAGGAATCGGAAGTAATGGGCATATTGGCTTTAATGAGCCAGGTACACCTTTTGATAGTCAAACTCATGTGGTCGACTTGACTGACAGCACCATTGAAGCCAATAGCCGTTTCTTTGCCAGTCTTGACCAAGTCCCTACAAAGGCTATTTCGATGGGGATTGCTTCCATTATGGCTGCCAAGAAGATTATCTTGTTTGCCTATGGTGACAAGAAAGCAGACGCCATTTTCAAGATGGTCAAGGGGCCAGTGACAGAGGAAGTGCCAGCCAGTGTCTTGCAAAATCATCCAGACGTAACTCTTATTCTGGATGAGGCAGCCGCTGCGAAATTGTAATACTATCTTTTGAAAAACAATCTTAGGAAACTCAGGTTGAGGCATTTGGCACTCAGCCTTTTTCTTTTGTGAAAAGTCACTTCCAAGCAAATCAATTGCCTAGCTCTCTTTGATAGCGCTATAATAGTTAAGTTGACTTTGACTATCAAACAACAGATATAGATATTTCATATAGAAAGAGGATATACAATGGCAAAACCTATTCGAGTATTGCTTTATTATAAATACCTTCCTATCGAAAACGCTGAGCAATTTGCGGCAGACCACTTGGCTTTCTGTAAGTCAATCGGTTTGAAAGGACGTATCTTGGTTGCTGACGAGGGAATCAATGGAACGGTTTCTGGTGACTATGAAACCACTCAAAAATACATGGACTACGTTCACAGTCTTCCAGGGATGGAGGACCTCTGGTTCAAGATTGATGAGGAAGAGGAGCAAGCCTTCAAGAAGATGTTTGTTCGCTACAAGAAGGAAATCGTTCACCTTGGTTTAGAGGACGATAACTTTGACAGCGACATCAATCCACTTGAAACAACGGGTGCCTACTTGTCACCAAAAGAGTTTAAAGACGCCCTTTTAGATGAGGACACTGTTGTCCTCGATACACGTAACGACTATGAGTATGACCTTGGTCACTTCCGTGGAGCCATTCGTCCAGACATTCGTAACTTCCGTGAATTGCCACAATGGGTCCGTGACCATAAAGAAGAGTTCATGGACAAGCGCGTGGTTGTGTACTGTACTGGTGGTGTCCGCTGTGAGAAATTCTCAGGTTGGATGGTCCGTGAAGGATACAAAGATGTTGGTCAATTGCACGGTGGTATCGCGACTTACGGAAAAGATCCAGAGGTTCAAGGGGAGCTTTGGGATGGTAAGATGTATGTCTTTGACGAGCGTATTGCCGTTGACATCAACCATGTAGATCCTGTCGTTGTCGGTAAGGATTGGTTCGATGGTACGCCTTGCGAACGCTATGTCAACTGCGGTAACCCATTCTGTAACCGTCGTATCCTTGCTTCAGAGGAAAATGAAGACAAGTACCTCCGTGGCTGCTCACACGAATGCCGTGTTCACCCACGTAACCGTTATGTCTCTGAAAATGGTTTGAGCCAAGAAGAGGTTGTCGAACGCCTTGCAGCAATTGGTGAAAGCTTAGATGTAACACCTGCCTAAGTTTAAATAGTGAAGAAGCTGAGAGAAATCTCGGCTTTTTGTTTTGCAATTTATTTCTAAAATAATGACAGATATATATTGCAAATAGAAATATATAGTGTATAATAAAGATGAAAACAGATGGTGAACCTAGTCAATTTCGACGATAATATCAGATATGATGAAAAGGAGGGGTCATGTGGCAAAGAATTTACGCTTAAAAGCAGCTCGAGCAGAGCATGATATGACCCAAGGTGACTTGGCTGAAGCGGTAGGAGCAACAAGACAAACCATAGGCTTGATTGAAGCTGGAAAGTACAATCCCAGTCTGGCCCTATGTATTGCGATTTGCAAAACACTGGACAGGACCTTGGATCAACTGTTTTGGGAGATTTAGGAAGGAAGTAAAGATGATGAAACTTAAACTGATTAATAATAAGGTTACGGATGAACGTGAAAAAGCTCTAAATAATAAAGTTGGTGCCGAATGTTTTTACATAATGATTGCAGGGACGCTTGCGTGCTTGGTCTATAGTTCCTTCTTTAACAATGGTGTCATCACTTCTAATTACTTGGCCTTTCCATTGTTGATAGCATGGATTTGGTCTATTTATAGATCTGAACGACTTAGTGTTAACACATTTGGGGGTTCTGGAATGACAGTCTTAGGTTGTTTACTGGTGACTGGGCTTATCACCCTTATGATAATGTCAGCTAACTATCAGTTCAACCACAATGTCTATCATAATAATCCCTTGGACCCTAGATATCTCATGGCTTGGCCACTTACTTATATCATATATGCTCCCTTTGTCTTTTTGGTGAATTGGGCTCTCACAGTACTGGGAAGATATGAGAAAAGACGTCTTGAAAAACAGCTGGACGATTTGGAGAATGAAGAATAAATAGTGATAGAATCAGACCGTTCTTTTTGGTCTGATTTTTTTGTGTTATAATGGGTCCTAAAACTAAGGAGGTCACGTATGCTACTAACTGAATTTGATGATAATAGACAAGCGATTATCAATCCCGAGGACTTACATGAGCCTCTTGAGGTTTTTCCTAAAATAGCTGTATCCTGCTTCTCTCGTATGACCTTTCAACGTATGCTTGATATGTTTCCCCATGAACTTATCTATGAAACGTCCATAGCGAATGTGGCTATTCCGATATATAAGCTTGTTATTGATGAGAAGGAGTTGGCTCTTTTTAATGCACCTGTAGGAGCCTCTGCCTGTGTAGCTATTTTAGAGGATATTTTTGCCTTGGGAGCTGAAAAACTTGTGCTCTTTGGGACTTGTGGGGTGCTTGATGAAGATATTAAAGAGACTTCTATTATTATCCCTAGTCATGCTCTTAGAGATGAAGGGACGAGTTTTCACTATGTGGAAGCTAGCGATGAGATTGCGGTAAATGTGGGTGTTTTAGATCGTTTTCGTTCCTACCTCAATGAGCGTCAGATTTCTCATAAGGAAGGCAAGGTCTGGACAACTGATGGTATTTACCGTGAGACGAGTGCTAAACTCAAAGTTCGAAAGGCAGCAGGAGCCATCTGTGTGGATATGGAATGTTCAGCAGTGGCAGCTTTAGCAGCTTATAGAGGCTTTGAGCTCTGCCATTTCTTCTACGCGGCAGACCACCTCTCTGAAGAAAAATGGGATATCCGAACCTTATCTAGTCATGAGGATTTAGATGAAAAAGATAAGGTGGCTTTATTAGCCTTGGAGTTTGCGTGTGACTGGAGTAAACCTTAAAAATTCTACTTTTCAAACTTCTTATTTGTAATCATTCTAAATAACTGCTATAATACTTTTTAGAATCATTCTAAATAAGGAGCGAATAAATTGGAAGATAAGAATTTTGCAGAACGTTTAAATATTTTGAGAGCTGGTGTTTTGGGTGCCAATGATGGCATCATTTCCATTGCGGGAGTGGTTATTGGTGTGGCCAGTGCGACATCTAACATTTGGTTTATCTTGATTTCTGCCTTGTCAGCCATTTTTGCCGGTGCTTTTTCAATGGCAGGTGGTGAATATGTCAGTGTGTCAACTCAAAAAGATACTGAAGAAGCTGCTATCGCTAAGGAACAAGCCCTCTTGGACCGCTCTCCTGAGGCGGCTAGAGAGAGTTTGTATCAAACCTTCCTCAGTCAGGGGGATTGCGAAACAGCAGCTGAAGTTAAGGTTAATCAGGCCTTCAATAAGAATCCGATTAAGGTCTTAGTTGAGGAAAAATATGGGGTGGATTTGGATGAAATTACTAATCCATGGCATGCTGCTGTCTCTAGTTTCCTGGCTTTTTCAGTTGGTTCCTTGCCACCAGCCCTAGCTATTATGCTTTTTCCAGAGCCCTACCGTATTCCTGTTACAGTGGTCGTGGTTGCCCTTACCTTGCTCTTGACTGGTTATATCAGTGCCAAGCTTGGAAAAGCACCTGTTAAACAAGCGATGTTGCGTAACTTGACAGTAGGACTCTTGACCATGCTTGTGACTTTCTTGGTCGGGCATATCTTCCATGTGAATGTGTAAGTCTTAATAATGTGATAAGTCTATCTTTTAAGGTAGACTTTTTGTTTTATCCAGAGTTCTTTTGATACCTTTCTTATGTCCTCCTTTTTTAGTCTGCTAGACCAGGCTTATCCGTGGTACAATAAGGTTATGCGTTTAGACAAATTATTAGGACAGGCAGGCTATGGTTCCCGCAATCAGGTCAAGAAGCTCATTCGTAGCCGTCAAGTTTATGTAGATGGTATCTTGGCGGATCGAGATAATCTTAATGTGGATGCTAGTCTTCAAACCATCACGGTTTCTGGTAAGGAACTGGAGCATACGCCAGAAGTTTACTATCTCATGAATAAGCCAGCAGGTGTAGTGTCAGCTCGAAAGGACAAGGAACACCAGACAGTCATTGATTTGATTAAGCCTGAAGATCAGCGAGACGGTCTCTATCCTGTGGGCCGATTGGATAGAGATACGGAGGGTTTGGTGCTGATTACCAACAATGGCCCTCTGGGCTTTGCCATGCTTCACCCCCGCTATCATGTGGCTAAGACTTATTATGTTGAGGTCAATGATGTTCTTGGGCCTGATGCACCTGCATTTTTTGAGTCAGGGGTTGTCTTTGAGGATGGTACTGTTTGTAAATCTGCTCAGCTAGAAATTCTAAGTTCTGCGAGGGACAAGAGTAGTGCTCATATCACGATTTCGGAAGGTAAGTTTCATCAAGTGAAAAAGATGTTCTTGGCTTATGGGGTCAAGGTGACCTATCTTAAGCGGATTTCTTTTGGAGCGTTTAAGCTTGATGAAGGGCTAGCGGTAGGTTCCTATCGAGCATTAACGGAAGCGGAAAAAGTGATTTTGCGTACTTATTTGGGCTAGTCATTTCTTCTTATTAAGGTATGATAGGAACTTTCAATCTCCTGATAGGTCTACCCTATCACTAGGCTTTATACTGTAAGGCCCATAAGGACGGTCTTTTCTAGGGGTATAAGTAAAACTTATGACATTCTATAAGTTTTTTTAATTTTTCAAGCCTTGTTTCTGGTGGTATGATGATATCAATTCGATTGAGAACTTAAGCAAGTTAGGAGCAATGAGCAGGTCTAATCAGAGAGGGAGGTTCATTATGACAGAAGCATTTTATGATCGTTTAGCAAAGACACGTCATCAGATTCACCAACATCCAGAGGTTTCTGAGGAGGAGCATGAGACGACAGTCTTTTTGAAAGGTTATTTGAAAAATCTAGGTATTGAGCCTTTAAATTATCCCTTGAAGACGGGACTCGTCGCTGAGATTGGGTCAGGTTATCCGGTTATTGCTTTGCGTGCTGATATTGATGCCCTACCGATTAAGGAAAAGACAGGACTTCCTTATGCCAGCGACAATGGAGCTATGCATGCTTGTGGGCATGACTTTCACCAGACCTCCCTTCTTGGAGCTGCTCAGATTTTAAAAGAAAGAGAAGCAGAGCTTAAGGGGACTGTTCGCCTGATTTTCCAACCGGCTGAGGAAAATTTTCAAGGGGCTTATCAAGTCATTGAAGCGGGTGGTATTGAGGATGTCTCAGCCATCATCGGCTATCACAATAATCCTCACTTGAAACCTGGTCAGATTGGTCTTCGTTCAGGTGCTATCATGGCTGGTGTGGAGCAGTTTAGGGTTGATGTTAAGGGTGTTTCCTCCCATGCAGCCCGTCCAGACTTGGGTGTGGATACGGTCTTGGTCACTACGACCATCATTAACAATTTACAGCAAATTGTGGCTCGTACGGTATCGCCCTTTGACTCAGCTGTATTGTCAGTCACTCATATCGAAGTTGGAAATACCTGGAATGTTCTTCCAGCAACGGGCTTTTTCGAAGGAACGATTCGTACCTTTGAGCCTAAGGTTCGTGAAGATGTTATCGCACGTTTTGAAAAGGTCGTTCAGGCGACAGCAGACCAGTTCGGTGCTCAAGTTGACATTACTTGGGGCAATTCACCTTACGTAACCTACAATGACCATACGCTCACACCTCTCATCTTTGAAAATTCTAAGGCCTTTGCGGAAGTGATTGAAACCTTGCCATCAACAGGGGGCGAAGATTTTGCAGCTTATCAAAAGGAAATACCAGGAGTTTTTGCTTTTATTGGCTCTAATGGTGAAGAAAATGCACCAGACTGGCACCATGATGATTTCCTTGTGAAAGACGAGGCCTTGCCAGTAGCTGTTAATTACTATGTGGAAAACGCACTTTTCCTACTTGACTATTTTAAGGAGGAAGGCAAATGACCATTCCCTTAATTGGAATCACCAGTAATGAAAAGCCCGTCGAAGAAGGAAGTCCCATCATCCATCTGTCTGTGAGTACATTATTTGCGGATGGAGTTAAGAGGGCGGGAGGACTTCCATTCTACATCCCCATCAGCAATCCGGATTTTGCGCGTGAGTATGTCAAGCGTATTGATAAGCTTATTCTAACTGGTGGCCAAAATGTTGATCCAAGCTATTACGGTGAGGAAAAAACGGTAGATAGTAAGGATTACTTTTTGTCTCGAGATATTTGGGAAGTGGCTCTAGTCAAGGAAGCACTTGCTCAAGGTAAGCCAGTTTTAGGTATTTGTCGGGGGCTACAGCTTTACAATGCCGTGACAGGAGGTAGTCTCAACCAGGACATTAACGGTCATGCGGATAAGCCACCCTTTGAACTTTCACACAAGATTGTGACTGAAAATGGAAGCCAGTTGCAAGAGATTTATGGAAGTGAGCAGGTGGTCAATTCTGTTCACCGTCAGAGTTTGAAAAAACTAGCTCCTCATTTGAAGGTTACGGCTAGGAGTTTAGAGGATGAGGTTATCGAGGGAGTTGAGAGCTTTACTGATGCCCCATTTATAGGTGTTCAGTGGCATCCTGAGTTTCTCTTGGGACATAAGCAATTAGCAGACCAAGGACTCTTTGATTATTTTGTTAAGAGTTTTACATAAGGTTTTAGGACTTTAAATTGGTACCATTTTTGATATTGAAAAGGAGGACGTGCTTAAGGATAAATAATAATCTTTTGATCATTTTAGTTTACACTTAAGAACCCAGCCACTTGGTTGGGTTCTTTTGTCGTATTTTAGAAGCAAGATTTCAGGACTTAAAAAGGGCTGAGAATTTTTCACTTGCTATTTTTGAGCTTTTTAGATAAAATGAAAGCGTTATCATTTCAAAAAAATAGATAGGGAGTGGTCAAGTCATCTTTATGATGGTTGACCTTATAACTTCCTAATAAGGAGAAACGTATGCTAATTGGTATTCCAAAAGAAATCAAAAATAACGAGAACCGTGTGGCTCTAACGCCTGCTGGTGTGCAAAGTCTTGTAGCTAAAGGTCATGAAGTTCTCATTGAAACCAATGCAGGTCTGGGCTCTGGCTTTACGGATGCAGACTACGAAAAACAAGGTGCAAAAATTGTGGCGACTGCTGCAGAAGCATGGGCAGCCAAGCTCGTAGTTAAAGTTAAGGAACCACTTGCTGCTGAATATGGCTTCCTTCGTGAAGATCTTATACTCTTTACCTACTTGCATATGGCAGCAGCACCTGAATTGGCAGATGCTATGGTCAATGCTAAGACAACTGGCGTTGCCTACGAAACAGTGCGTAGCCAAGAAGGCCACCTACCACTTTTGGTTCCAATGAGTGAAGTTGCAGGTCGTATGGCTGTTCAAATCGGTGCGCATTTCTTGACTAAACAAGAGGGTGGCTCTGGTGTTCTCCTAGGTGGTGTACCGGGTGTTCCTAAAGGTAAAGTAACGATTATCGGGGGTGGTGTCGTAGGGACACACGCAGCCCGTATCGCTCTTGGACTTGGAGCTCAAGTGACTATCCTTGATATCAGTGCCAAACGTTTGTCTGTCCTTGAAGAGGTCTTTGGTAGCCAAATTCAAACGCTCATGTCAAATCCATTCAACATCGAGGCAAGTGTTCGTGATGCTGACGTGGTTATCGGTGCAGTCCTTATTCCTGGGGCAAAAGCACCAAAACTCGTTACTGACGATATGGTTAGACAAATGCGTCCAGGTTCAGTTATTGTGGATGTGGCTGTTGACCAAGGTGGGGTTGTTGAAACTGCGGACCGCGTGACCACTCACGATGAGCCCGTTTATGAAACACACGGTGTCCTTCACTATGCCGTTGCCAATATCCCTGGAGCTGTGGCACGTACATCAACCATTGCCCTTACCAATGTCACTTTGCCTTATATCGAAGCCCTTGCAGGAAAAGGATTCAGAAAGGCAATTAACGACGACGAAGGCCTTCGTCAAGGGGTTACAACCTACCAAGGTCGTATTACTAGCAGACCAGTTGCAGAGGGCCTAAACAGAGATTATACAGCCATTGATGAATTGGCATAAACAGAGTAGAGTAAATATCATAAACAAAGAGGAGTTATACCATGATGTGGTTGACTCCTTTTTTGCATTTGAGGTGTAAAGCAATATTTTTCACATCATTAATGACAGTGCTTTCATGGTATAATTATGATATCAAATTGACTTCATGTTATAGAAAAGTTTATGAAAAGAATGGATATATAATGGACAAAAAAGAATTACTCAAAAACACAATTCTGTCTCTTGATAATGATAGTTTTTTTGAATTAAAAACTTATTTTTTTAAAGATTTTTTCGGATTTTATTTTCTTGATGATTCTGAAGTTACTCAGGGTATTTTTGCTGAAAAACTTTATGATTACTTTGAGAAAGTAGAGTTAAACAACAACAAGGATTTTCCTAATCTACTACAAAAATATATGCAATCTCTAGATGATAAAGTTTCAAAATATATAGAAAAGAGTCCTAGGAAAAAGAATACTGAGACCAAAGATATCCCTAGAGCAAGAAAATATTATAATAAAATAATTGAGTACAAAAAACAAAATGATATCGATTATAATAGACTGCGAGATTATTCACGAATTATGTTTTGTCTCTATGTTGAGATAATCAATCGAAATGATATTATCACCAATTTTGATTATTCAGTTTCTAGCTTGAAATCTAGTAAGCTAATTCAGTCAATGAAAAAATCTGAGACACCTAAAAATAATGTTACAAAAAATATTCTAGAGAAAAAGAATGTATTTTTTGGTCAAAATAGAGGATTTTCATATGAAATGTGTAACCGTATCATAGCGATAATAGTTTTATTCGAAATTATTAGTCATAATGTAGATGGAGAATAATACTATGGTAGGTACTATAAATATAGAAACAATTGAGCAATTACAACCTTTCCTAAATAATGATAATATTATGGAAATTGTAATACGTGGCAGAAATAGTAAGTTCAAGGCATTTCAAAAGGTTGTATTAAATGGGGTTGAACATAGTGAAGCTAAAAAGACTGCGGAAAAGATTATCAATTTAGTTGCTCAGAACAATAATATGCTTCAGAATAACTTACAATTAATTAAGAGTGTTGCTAAATTACAAAATCTTAGTTTGATTCTTAATGGCTTAACATTAGCTACCACTGCTGCTGGATTTGCTATTCTGTATGAGAAACTTGACAGAATAAGTGTTGATATTACAAAGCAATTTAATCAACTTCAAGATACATTGAAACAGGGTAATAACGTTAATACAAATTTTGAATTTGGTAAGGTACTTTCAGAATACACGGATATGCTTGATTGTAGAAAAAGACAAAAGCCTTATTCTGAAGACAAAATGAGAGTTTTGGTTGATAATATATATAATGTTTTAAACCTTCTGTATGATAGTTTTAAAAAAGATATAGTTACAGATAAGCAAGAAACTATCCTTTCAATTTTTTCACTTTTATCAATGTTTACAACGTCAATTAAGTATTTTGATGAACTTTATTATCTTAATAATAGGGAAATCTTATCCGAAGGTGATGCATGGCATTCGTCTCACTCTAAATGGATGAGCATTTATAGTAATCTATTGTTACCTGAGTTTATAGAGAGGCTTCAGGATTATGCTTTTTTTGAAGTAGGTTTTTATACTCTAGGTGTAGATATTTATTGTCACGAATTATTTAATCAAGTTATTTGTCAAAAACAAGAAATTGAAGACAACCAAGAGTTAATTATGGCAATTAAGGACAGTACTATTCTAAATAATCTTCGAGAGTTTAATATTAACGAATTAAAACAGGATCTGGAAAATGCCCTAGAGGAAGCTTTTGAAGATAATCAAACAGCGGAGGCGTCGAGAGTGTATAATGAAATACAAAAGCAAATTGAATTATTATAACTAGGATTTCACTTATGAATATTGATATCAAAAATGCGGTAAACAATCTTCTGATAGCTTGTGATAGCATCAAGAAACATTCCTTTGGAGATGCCAGTATAAAATTTATAGATGAATTGGTTGTCGTGGACATATTAACGTTTATAGATTATATTTCACAAGATGAATCTAAAGATAGGATTTCATTCTTCAAGTTGATGTATCTCGAAACAAAATACAATCACCTTTTCCCAAAAGCATGTAATGATGAATTACCTGAATCTTTTAAAATTTTATCTTTGATAGATATGAAAGTGTTCAGTGATAAGGAATTTTTTCTATCCTCCTTGTATGTGACAGTCATTACTGAAATTGGAAAATATTATATTTCAAACAGTTTAGATAAAAATCATATTGATAAGAATAAATTTCTTAAATATTTGGCAATTGTAAACGATTATAAAGAAGAAGCTATAATCCTAAAAAAACAAGAAAAGTTGGATGCTTCAACAAATCAAAATTGTATAGAGAGTGCTGATGAAACTACAGCATACATTTCTTCAACTAGGGATTGGTCTGAGGAGATCGAATCAGAGCAATCATTAGAAGACCTTCAAAGAGAACTCGACTCTTTGATTGGACTTAAGAGTGTTAAAAAAGAAATTTCGTCTTTGATAAACTTATTGAAAATCAATAATATTCGAAAAGAAAGAGGATTAACTACACCTAAGACTTCTAATCATCTTGTCTTCCTAGGAAATCCAGGAACAGGGAAAACAACAGTAGCAAGATTAATTGCTAAAATTTATAAACAATTGGGTGTGTTAGAAAAAGGTCAACTTATTGAGGTTGATCGTTCTGGTCTAGTCGCAGGCTATGTTGGACAAACTGCCATTAAAACTCAAGAAAAAATCAATGAAGCTATGGGCGGGGTACTGTTTATCGATGAAGCTTATTCCTTAGCAAAGGGTGAAACTGATTTTGGTCAAGAAGCTATTGATACTCTTCTAAAAGCAATGGAAGATAATAGAGATGATTTTGTTGTTATTGTTGCAGGTTATACTAAGCAAATGGAAGCATTTTTATTATCAAATCCTGGACTAAAATCTAGATTTAATAAGAGTATTTTATTTGAGGATTATACCGAAAAGGAATTATTAGACATCTTTAACTTATTTTGTCATAAATATGGTTTATGGTTATCAGAGGATGCAACTAGCTATTTAAAGGTGTTTTTAAGCACTATATGTTCTAAAAAAACAGAGAATTTTGCTAATGCTCGAGAGATAAGAAACTTATTTGAGCGTAGTATTGTTAATCAGGCTAATAGATTGGGAGATTTGGCAACAATTAGCAATGATGAATTAGGAGAAATAGTTTCTTCAGATCTTGATATTAGTTAAACAATAATCATAAATTATAAATATTATTATTTACACCATCTGAAATTTATTAATGTTGATTAATACCATAATGATTTTCTATGATTCGGAAGTTTTAAGAGTATATAGAATTTCTTTGCCATTAGGAGGTTTTATCGTGTCCAACCATATTCGTGTAATCACAGCAATTGTCTTTTCTCAGCTTGTCGTTCTTTATTTTGGTTTTCGTATGGATGTCTCTTTGACCGAACTGCTAACTACAGTAGCTGTGGCATTCCTGATAGAGATTATTTATCATGTGAAGCTTGTTCGTAAGATAGGAGCCAATGTTTCTTTTGAAACTTTCTGGAAAAACTGTGACCAACTTTTTAGAAAAAATGCTGTGCTGTTGGCTATTTTACTTTGTGACCTGCTTATTTTTAAAGGTGGGGATTTCATGGCCTTCATTCTTTGGCAAGTTACCTTTGTTGTCTTGGTAAGTATTATCATCATGGCATCAAATAATGCACCGGACGCATGATAATACTTAAAACTAGCAATGAAAGAGTGTAGATAATGTTTAGTATTCACAGAAATCATTTGTCAGACCAGGGCGTTGACTATGTCACTTTTGGTCGAGGAGATAAGGTTCTCGTTATCATTACGGGATTAAGTTTGCAAGGCTTAAGTGATATGTCTGACCTTGCCATTTACTCACTATTTTATCGATTTGCTAAGGACTATAAGGTCTATATTTTTGATAGGAGAGACCCTATCGAAGAAGGCATTTCTATTGAGGATATGGCAGATGACCTCTATAGGTCCTTGGAAAAATTGCATATTGCTAACGCCTCTATCATAGGCATATCACAGGGAGGTATGATTGCTCAGATATTTGCTATCAAATATCCTCAAAAGGTGACTAGTCTGGTGTTAGCTCTGACACTCTCACAAAATAATGCTATTAGTAGAGAAACCATCGAAGGCTGGATTGAGATGGCAGAAATGGGCGATATGGCTAAACTCAATAAGGATTCAATGTGTAAAACATTCTCGTCTCCTATTTTAAAGAAGACATATTTGATTAACAGATTATTTTTGAGGTCTGTAAGTAAGGAGAAGCGAGAACGATTTGTCCGTTTAGCCAAGTCTATACTTGAGTTTGATTGCCATAAGTCCCTTGATAAAATTACCTGCCCGACTCTTGTCTTGGGAGCTAAAAAGGATTTGGTTTTGGGAGTGGATGGTGCAAGGGAGCTTGCCAATGGCATTCCAAAGGCTTCATACCATGAATTTGAGAAACTAGGACATGCGGCCTTTATTGAAAGTAGGCAATTTAATAAAATCATATTAGAATTTCTGCAAGAAAACACATAGGTAGTGGACTTAGAGAAATCTATTAAAATAGAATGAGAAAGGGGTTACAGTAGAACTTGTAGCCTCTTTTTATTTCCGGTTCAATTGTGTGCAGTCTGAAAAATTAAATGATAGAATGGCGGTAGATAGGAGGATACAGAAATGTTAAACTATGATTTGATTGTTATCGGTTTCGGTAAAGCCGGTAAAACTCTGGCTGCTAAGATGAATGCAGCTGGTAAGAAAGTTGCTGTCATCGAACGCAGTAAGGCGATGTATGGTGGTACTTGCATTAATATTGCTTGTATCCCAACTAAGACTATGATTGTTGCGGCTGAGAAGGGTTGGTCATTTGACGACACCATGAAGGAACGTGGTGCAGTGACTAGTCGTCTTAATGCTAAGAATTATAAAATGTTGGCAGACAATGGCGTTGATGTCATTGATGCAGAGGCACATTTTGTGTCAAATAAGGTTATTGAAGTAGTGGCTGGTAATGACCGCCAAGAGCTAACAGCTGAGACTATTGTCATCAACACAGGTGCTGTGTCTAATGTTTTGCCTATTCCTGGCTTGACAACAACTAAGCATGTCTATGATTCAACTGGTATTCAAACCCTTGAAGCCTTGCCAAAACGTTTGGGTGTCTTAGGTGGTGGTAATATTGGCCTTGAATTTGCTGGCCTTTATAACCGTTTGGGAAGCCAAGTAACTGTTTTGGATGCAGCGACTAGCTTCTTGCCACGTGTAGAGCCATCTATTGCTAAGTTGGCTAAGGAATACATGGAAGAGGATGGCATTGTCTTTGAGCAAGGTGTTAAAACTTCTGAAGTTAAGAATGATGGCGATGAAGTTGTCGTTGTTACTGACAAAGGCGAGTTCCGTTTTGATGCGCTCCTCTATGCGACAGGACGCAAGCCTAATATCGAACCTCTTCACTTGGAAAATACTGATATTGCCTTGACTGAACGTGGTGGTATACAGGTCAATAAGCATTTGGAAACAAGTGTCCCTGGTGTCTTTGCAGTGGGTGATGTTAATGGTGGCCTTCAATTTACCTATATCTCACTAGACGATTTCCGTATTGTCTTTAATTACCTAACTGGTGATGGTAGCTATAACCTTGAAACACGTGGAGCTGTTCCAACTGCTATGTTTCTCAACCCACCTTTGGCACAGGTTGGTCTTACTGAAGATCAAGCCAGAGCAGCAGGTGGACCGGTTGCAGTCAAGGAACTTCCAGTTGCTGGCATGCCGCGTGGCCATGTTAACGGTGATTTGCGTGGTGCCTTCAAAGCTGTGGTAAATCCTGAAACTAAGGAAATCTTGGGTGTGACCCTCTTTGGTCAAGAATCTCATGAAATTATCAATATAATTACCCTAGCTATGAATCATCACATTCCATACACAGATTTAGCTAAACAAATCTTTACTCACCCAACTATGGCTGAGAACCTAAACGATTTGTTTGCGATTTAAAATGAAAAGAGCCGAGAGGCTCTTTTTTTATGTCTTGAATATACAATATAAGTG